>DATJEA010000421.1:0-2510 GCA_035497095.1 Acetobacteraceae bacterium
CGCTGGGCACGCCATAGACGAGATTGACCACGCCGGCGGGCAGACCGGCATCGGCCAGCGCGCGCACCAGTTCGGATGGAGAAGCCGGCGTTTCCTCGGCGGCCTTGACCACAACTGAGCAACCACTGGCCAAAGCCGCACCCAGCTTGCGCACCACCTGGCTGATCGGGAAGTTCCACGGCGTGAACGCCGCCACCGGGCCGACCGGCTCCTTGATCACCAGCTGATACACGCCCTCGGCGCGGGCCGGGATGACGCGGCCATAGGCGCGCTTGGCCTCCTCGGAGAACCAGTCGATCACGTCGGCGCCGGCCATGATCTCGCCCTTGGCCTCGGCCAGCGGCTTGCCCTGCTCCTGGGTCATCAACTGGGCGATGTCGGCCGCACGGCTGCGCAGCAGGTCGGCGGCCTTGCGCATCACCTTGGCGCGCTCATAGGCGGAGATTTTCCGCCACACATGGAAGCCTTTTTCCACCGCCACCAGCGCCCGGTCCAGATCGGCGATGCCGGCATGTGCCAGCTTGCCCAGATCGTCCCCGGTCGCCGGATTGATCACGGTCAGCACCTTGCCGGAGGCGCTCGGCCCCCAGGCGCCGTCGATAAACAGCGAAACGTCTTTATACATCAGAATCCCCTTCCCTATGGGCGCGCACCGACGCGGCGACCTGCCGTGCTTCCCATCTATACATAGCGTTCGCCGGCCCGGAGTCGAGGGGCTAGCCCTGCGCCAGGATGTCCGCCGCCGCCGCCGCCATCACCTGGCAGCCGAGCACGATGTCGGCGTCCTCGGTGTTTTCCGCCCAATGGTGGCTGATGCCGCCGATGCTGGGCACGAACAGCATGCCGGCCGGCATCACCCGCGCCAGATACTGCGCGTCGTGCCCGGCGCCGCTCGGCATGCGCTGATGCAGCCCCGGCGCGTGCCGTTCGGCGGCGCGATCGAAGGCGGCGCTGAAGCCTTCGTCCATCACCTTGGGGGTGGAGCGGGAAATGGTATGAAGTATAACTTTACACGGTCCGGAACGATCATGCTCCGCCACGATCTCCTGCAATCCGGCTTCCAGACGGCTCAAAACCGCCGGATCGGCGTCGCGAAACTGGAACATCATCTCCGCACCGCCGGGCACGATGCTCGCCGCCCCCGGCTCCAGGGTGATTTTTCCCGCCGTCCAGACGGTTTTTGCCGCGCAAATGGCCGGAAATTTCGCCTCGATGGCGGCAAAAACCCGCATCAAGGCCACCCCGGCATCCTTGCGGATCGCCATGCGGGTGGTGCCGGCATGGTTCTGCACCCCCTCGAAATTCAGCCGGTATTGCCAGATGCCGACGATCGAGGTGACCACGCCGATTTTCAGCCCGCCCGCCTCCAGCGCATCGCCCTGTTCGATATGCGCTTCCAGATAGCCCTTGTAGCGCCCCGGCGCGAAGCCGATGCGCGGCTTGCCCTCCAGTCCGGCCTCGCGCAGCGCCGCCCGTAAGCTCTTGTTTTCATGGCGCCCCTGCGCCGCATCAATCTCCGCCTCGGTCAGATCGCCGACATAGGAACGGCTGCCGAGGAACGAGCCGTAATGCCCCTCCTCATCGGCCCAGGACACCACATCGATGCCGTGCCCGACGGCGCGCGCCACTTCCAGCGCATACATCACCCCCAGAGCGCCATCGAGCCACCCGGCATGCGGCTGGGTTTCGGTATGGCTGCCGAGCAACAGCCGCGGCCCGTCGCCGCTGCCGCGCCCGATCACGTTGCCGATGCCGTCGATCTCCGGCGCCAGCCCGGCATCCCGCATCCGCTCCATAAGCCATTGACGACTCTGCATATCCACCGGCGAATAGGTCGGGCGGTGCACCCCGGTCTTATAGGTGCCGAACTCGCGCAGCCGATACAGATCGGCCAGCAGCCGCTTGCCGTCGATGGAAACATTGGACCCGGACACGTCGCTCTCCTTATCGCGCCAAACCGGCAGCCTGCACCGGGCGGCCAGGATGCGCCATACTGCCCTCAGCTTTGCAAGGATCACACGTGACGGAAATCTATGTCGATGGCGATGCCTGCCCGGTGCGCGAGGAAGTCTATCGGGTGGCGACAAGGCTGGGCGTGGCCGTCTACGTGGTGGCCAACGGCTCCCGCCCGATCCGTCCGCCGGGGCTGGCCAATGTGCGGATGATCACCGTCGCCGAGGGCGCCGACATCGCCGATGACTGGATCGCCGAGCGGATCACCGCCGCCGATGTGTGCGTGACGTCGGACATCCCGCTGGCCTCGCGCTGCCTGGCGCGCGGCGCGCGGGCGCTGGCGCCGAACGGGCGGCTGTGGACCGGGGATAATATCGGCAACGCGCTGGCCGGGCGCGAGATCGGCCGCTATCTGCGCGAGACCGGGGTTGCCACCGGGGGCCCCAAGCCGCTCACCAAGGCGGACCGCTCGCAGTTCCTCTCCAGCCTGGATACCGCCCTGCGCGCCGCAGCGCGCACGACATGAAAAGCGAGACGCGCCGCGGCTTTGGTTGCGA
>DATJEA010000422.1:0-3489 GCA_035497095.1 Acetobacteraceae bacterium
CTTCCGGGTTGTCGAACGCGCCGCCGCGCACGATGAAGCGGGCGCCGAATTTGGCCAGCGGCGCGGCATTGGCGGCGACATAGTCGCGGTAGCGGGCGTCGTCGGACACGTCGACGCGGGCGATCCAGTAGGCCTTGGGCATGGCATGGCTCCTTTTCTCCAGTTTCGCGGGGCAGGCGAGGCTTGGCAAGACGATACCGGCCGGCAATGCTGCGGCCAGGAGACACCGGTATGCCAGCCAGTCTGATTCTCGCCCTCGACCAGGGCACCACCTCGACGCGCGCCATCGCCTTCCGGGCGCCGGGCCTACAGCCGGCGGCGATCGCCCGGCGCGACCTCACCCAGCATTTTCCGGCCAGCGGCTGGGTGGAGCACGACCCGGAGGACATCTTCGCCGACAGCGTGGCGGTGCTGCGCGAGGCGCTGGCCGAAGCCGGCGGGACGGCAGCCGATGTCGCGGCGATCGGCATCACCAACCAGCGCGAGACCACGCTGATCTGGCGGCGCGATACCGGGCGGCCGATCCACAACGCCATCGTCTGGCAGGACCGTCGAACGGCGGTGGACTGCGCGGCGCTGCGGGCGGCAGGACATGAGGCGCTGGTGAGCGCGCGCAGCGGGCTGCTGATCGACCCGTATTTCTGCGCCACCAAGCTGGCCTGGCTGCTCGACCATGTGGACGGCGCTCGGGCGGATGCCGAGGCCGGGCGGCTGGCGTTCGGCACGGTGGATAGCTGGCTGCTGTGGCGGCTCACCGGCGGGCGCGTGCACGCGACGGATGCGACCAATGCCAGCCGGACCATGCTGTACGACATCCATCGCGGCGCCTGGGACCCGGAGTTGCTGGAACTGTTCCGCATCCCGCCCAGTCTGCTGCCCGAGGTGCGGGACTCCGCCGGGCTGTTCGGGCAGGCCGAGGCGGGGATTCTCGGCGCCGGGGTGCCGATCATGGGCATCGCCGGCGACCAGCAGGCGGCCAGCATCGGGCAGGCCTGCTTCCGGCCGGGGATGGTGAAGTCGACCTATGGCACCGGCTGTTTCCTGCTGCTGAACACCGGCGCCGTGGCGGTGGCGTCGCGCACCCGGATGCTGACCACGGTGGCCTGGCAACTCGCCGGCAAGCGCTGCTACGCGCTGGAGGGGGCGATCTTCGTCGCCGGCGCCGCGGTGGAATGGCTGCGCGACGGGCTGGGGGTGATCGCCGATGCCGCCGAGACCGGGGCGCTGGCGGCGCGCGCCGACCCGGCGCAGGAGGTGGTGATGGTGCCGGCGTTCACCGGGCTGGGGGCGCCGCACTGGGACGCCGAGGCGCGCGGCGCGGTGTTCGGGCTGACCCGCGCCACCGGCCCGGCGGAACTGGCGCGTGCCGCGCTGGAGAGCGTCGCGTTCCAGACCCGCGATCTGGTCGAGGCGATGCAGGCCGATCTGGCGGCGCAGGGCCAGACCGTGCTTCGGGTGGATGGCGGCATGGTGGCGTCGGACTGGACCATGCAGTTCCTCGCCGACATGCTGGCCGCTCCGGTGGACCGGCCGGTGGTATTGGAGACCACCGCGCTGGGGGCTGCGTATCTGGCCGGCTATGCCGCCGGGGTGTGTCCGCCGCCGATGGAATTCGGCCGCTTCTGGCAGTTGCAGCGACGGTTCGAGCCGGCGATGGCGGAGGATGAGCGGACACGGCGTTATGCGGTTTGGCAGGATGCGGTGCGGCGCACCTTGAGCCGCGCGTGACCATCGCGCGGATCAACTCCTTCGCGTTCGCCGGAATCGAGGCGATACCGGTGGAAGTGCAGGTGCAGATTTCTTCCGGGCTGCCGGCGTTCCTCGTGGTCGGCCTTCCCGACAAGGCCGTCGGCGAGGCGCGCGAACGGGTGCGCGCGGCGCTGACCGCGATGGGGCTGTCATTGCCGCCGAAACGGGTGCTGATCAATCTGGCGCCAGCCGATCTGCTGAAGGAGGGCAGCCATTTCGATCTGCCGATCGCCCTGGCGGTGCTGGCGGCGATGGAGGTGATCCCGCGCGAGGAACTGGCCGAACTGGCGGCGCTCGGCGAATTGTCGCTGGACGGCACGCTGAACCCGGTCGCCGGCGTGCTGCCGGCCGCAATCGCCGCCTCCGCGCGCGAGTTGGGGCTGGTTTGCCCGGCCGGCCAGGGTGGCGAGGCGGCCTGGGCCGGCGGGCTGGATGTGCTGGCGGCGACCGACCTGCTGTCGCTGATCAATCATTTCCGCGGCACCCAGGTGCTGACGCCGCCGCAGCCGGCAGGGGTCGCCGAAGGGCCGGCACCGCCCGACCTGGCCGATGTGCGCGGCATGGAGACGGCGCGCCGCGCGCTGGAGATCGCCGCGGCCGGCGGCCATAACCTGCTGCTGGTCGGGCCGCCCGGCTCCGGCAAGTCGATGCTGGCGGCGCGGCTGCCGGGGCTGCTGCCGGACCTCGAGCCGCGGGCGGCGCTGGAGGTCAGCATGATTCATTCCGTCGCCGGCATGCTGGATGGCGGCCGGCTGGTGATGCGGCCGCCGTTCCGCGAGCCGCATCACAGTGCATCGCAGGCGGCGCTGACCGGCGGCGGGCAGCGGGCACGGCCGGGCGAGGTGTCGCTGGCGCATCGCGGTGTGCTGTTTCTCGACGAGTTGCCGGAATTTCCCAAGCCGGCGCTGGAAGCGCTGCGCCAGCCGATGGAGACCGGGCGGACCACGGTGGCGCGGGCCGCGGCGCATATCACCTACCCGTCGCGGTTCCAGTTGATCGCGGCGATGAACCCGTGCCGCTGCGGCTATCTGGGCGATGCGGCGCGCGAATGCGGCCAGGCGCCGCGTTGCGGCGAAAACTACCAAAATCGCATCAGCGGCCCGCTGCTGGACCGCATCGACCTCACGGTCGAGGTGCAGCCGGCCACCGCCGCCGAACTCTCCCGCGCCCCGCCCGGCGAGGCGAGCGCGCCGGTGGCAGCCCGGGTGGCGCGGGCGCGGGCGGCGCAGCGGGCGCGGTTCGGGCCGGACGGTGCGGCCAGCAACGCCGAGGCCGACGCCACCAGGCTGGAGATGCAGGCCGAGGCGCGGGCGCTGCTGGAACGCGCCGCCGAGCAGTTGCGGCTGTCGCCGCGCGGCTATACCCGCACGCTGCGGGTGGCACGCAGCATCGCCGATCTCGCGGCCGCCGCGGTGATCCGGCGGCAGGATGTGGGCGAGGCGCTGGCGTTCCGGCATCGCGGGCCGCGACGGAAGGGCTAGGAGCCTGGCCGAGAATTTTCTAGCCATGGCGGTGGCGAGGATGATTCACTGTCGGGCATGGGCAAGAGCTTTCGTCGGTGGGACGTTGACCAGAGTTGGCTGCTGCCGCCGTCGGTTGCTGAATTTGTACCGCCGGGTCATCTGGCGCATTTTGTGCGGGACACGGTGCGCGAGGCGCTGGACCTGTCGGCGATGATCGGGGCGTATAGCTGTGAGCAGGAGCAGCAGCCGTATCATCCGGCGCTGCTGGTGGCACTGT
>DATJEA010000423.1:0-6621 GCA_035497095.1 Acetobacteraceae bacterium
TTTCGTAGGAGCGGACCAGGTCTTCCGCCTCCTCCTCGAACTCCACATCGGTATCGCGGATCAGCCGGAACATGCCTTCGCCGAGCACCCGGAAGCCGGGGAACAGCCGGTCGAGGAACATCGTCACCAGATGCTCCAGCAGCATGAAGCGGATCGGCGAATGATCATCGGGGCCGGCCGGCAGCCGGATGAAGCGCTCCACCTGGGCCGGCAGCGGGATCAGCGCCAGCATGCCGAGCGGGTCGCCGGCCGGGGCATCGTCGCCGCGCCGGGTCTCTGCGCGTTGCAGCCGCAGCGCCATCACCAGGCCCATGTTGGGGATGAAGGGGAACGGGTGCGCCGGATCGATCGCCAGCGGCGTCAGCACCGGGAACACCCGCTCCATGAACCAGGCATCGAGCCAGAAGCGGTCCTGGTCGGAGATGCTGCGCGGCTCCACCACCACGATGCCGGCCTCCGCCAGCCGGCCGCGCAGCGTGTGCCAGACCTTCAACTGGGCCGCCATCAGCGCCTGCGCCCGGCGCTCCACCGCGCCGAGTTGCTGGGCGGCGGTGCGACCGTCCGGCGAGCGCACCGAGACGCCGGCCTTGGCCTGGCCGACCAGGCCGGCGACCCGCACCGAATAGAATTCGTCGAGGTTGCCGGCGCTGATCGACACGAAGCGGACCTGCTCCAGCAGCGGATGGCCGGGATTTTCCGCCTCCTCCAGCACCCGATGATTGAAGTCGAGCCAGGAGAGTTCGCGGTTGATGAAGCGGTCCGGGCTGTCGGACAGCGAAGCCGGCTCGGCGGCGGCGGGCGGCGATGCGTCGGGAGGGGTCATGCGG
Source organism: Acetobacteraceae bacterium (assembly GCA_035497095.1). Classification (GTDB taxonomy): domain Bacteria; phylum Pseudomonadota; class Alphaproteobacteria; order Acetobacterales; family Acetobacteraceae; genus 70-18. The sequence continues at coordinate 828 of DATJEA010000423.1, forward strand.
GAGGTCCGGAACGGGTCACGGCATTAATATGGGCAGCGGCGGGCCGGGTTGCACCGTTTCTTCGCCGGCGGGCGGTGCAGCGGCGAACTCGTCTGGCCCGATCTCGTCCAGAACCGTCGCTGCCAGCGCGCGGCTGACCGGGCGCCCGGCGGCCAGTGCGGCACGGTCCAGCCTCGCGGCGGCCTCGCGCATCGCCGCCTGGGTGCGCGGCAGGCGCAGCAGCAGCCAGTCCTGCACCGCCTCCGGCACCACGCAGTGCCGGTCGGCCAGCAGGCGGGCGAGCAGGGTGCGCAGCAGCGCCTCCTCGGCCGGGTGGATTTCGACCGCGGTGATGGCGCGCAGCCTGCTGGCAAGGTCGGGCAGCCGCACCGGCCAGCGGGCCGGCGGCGTGCGGGCCGCCAGCAGCATCGGCTGGCCGGCCTCGGCGGCGGCGTTCAGCAGGTGCAGCAGGTCGCGCTCCGGCGCCAGTTCGGCATCGTCGATCGCCAGCGGGGTGCGCGGAAACGCGCCGCCGAAGCGCAGCCCCGGCCCGGCCAGGCGGGCGGCGCCAACCCGGGCCGCCCAGACATGCAGCAGATGCGTCTTGCCGCACCCCGGCGCCCCCCACAGCGCCAGCCTGCCCTGCGGCCAGGTCTCGCGGCGCGCCAGCCAGGCCCGCGCCTCGGCATTGCTGGCGGCGGGCAGGAAATCGGCGCCGGCGAAGCGCGGCTCGTGCGGAAAGTCCAGCGCCAGTTGCCGGCTGCTCATGCGGCGGGCGGGGGAGGGGGCGGCACCGAGTGCGGCGTGTCCGGCGGGTCCAGATACAGCGGGCTGTCCAGATAGCGCCGGAGCCAGAACCGGCACAGCACGCCGATCGTCGCCGCCATCGGCACCGCCAGCAGCACGCCGACGAAGCCGAACGCGGCGCCGCCGGCGAACAGCGCGAAGATCACCCAGACCGCGTGCAACTCCACCCGGTCGCCCAGGAAGCGCGGATAGATCACATAGCCTTCCAGCAGGTTGCCAACGATGAACACGCCAACCACCAGCATCACGCCGCCCCAGGTGGGGAACTGCGCCAGCGCCAGCCCGACCGAGACCAGCAGCCCGGTGACGCTGCCGACATAGGGGATGAACGACAGCGCGCCGGCGGCGAGGCCGACGATCAGCCCCAAATCCAGCCCGACCAGCGTCAGGCCGGTGGCGTAGAACAGCGCCAGGAACAGGCAGCACAGCGCCTGCCCGCGCAGCCAGGCCGACAGGATGCGGTCGATCTCGCGCGCCTGCTCGCGCAGCGCCCCGGCATAGCGATGCGGCAGCCAGCTGTTGATCCGCGCCACCACCCCAGGCCAGTCGCGCAACAGGTAGAACGCCACCACCGGCGTCACCACCAGCAGGCTCAGCACGTTGAACAGCGCGAAGCCGCCGCCGATTACCCTGGTGACGGCGGTGATCATGAACGACAGCACCGCGCCGGCCTGGCCGCCGACCAGTTCGCGCAGCTTGGTGTCGACGAATTCCTCGCCGAGCCGCTGCTGCGCGTTGGCGATCAGCGTCTCGGCGAAATGCTGCACCTGCGCGGCATAGGTCGGCATGCGGCCGAGCAACTCGCCGAGCTGTGACAGGATCAGCGGATACAGCAGCAGCGCGAACAGCAGCACCGAGGTGAGCAGCGCCACGATCAGCAGCAGCGCGCCGATCGAGCGCCGCAGCCCCCAGCGATCGAGCTGCGAGGCCAGCGGATCGAGGAAATACGCCACCCCGGCGGCGGCCACGAACGGCAGCAGGATGGAGGCGAACCATTGCAGCGCGAACCAGGCCACCACCAGCAGCCCGACCAGCAGCGCGATGCGCTGGCCGCGGGTGGCCGAGACCGGCATGTCGATCATGCGGCCCTGCGGCGGCGGCGGTATCATGCGGCCTCCGCGCGCGTCGTCATTATGCCCATCTCCATTGCGCAGCGTGTGCTGCTATGGTTGTTTCCGCCGCAGTGCGGCGCGGGGTGTGTCGCGGGCGTCATCTTCCACCGTGCCACGATCCGATGTGCCCTCGTTCATCGGTCTGTGGCCATTATTGCACCGAGGGCCGCATGGCCAGCATGACCTATCGCGCCGCGGGCGTCGACATCGACGCGGGGGATGCGCTCGTCGAGCGGATCAAGCCGCTGGCCAGGGCGACCCACCGCAGCGGCGTGATGGGCGGGCTCGGCGGCTTCGGCGCGCTGTTCGACCTCAAGGCGGCCGGCTTCACCGATCCGGTGCTGGTCTCGTCGACCGACGGCGTCGGCACCAAGCTGAAGATCGCCATCGACACCGGGCGGCATGACACGGTTGGTATCGACCTGGTGGCGATGTGCGTCAACGACCTGGTGGTGCAGGGGGCGGAACCGCTGTTCTTCCTGGATTATTTCGCCACCGGCAAGCTGTCGGTGGAGCAGGCCGGGCGGGTCGTCGCCGGCATCGCCGAGGGGTGCAAGCTGGCCGGCTGCGCGCTGGTCGGCGGTGAGACGGCGGAGATGCCGGGCATGTATGGCCCCGGCGATTACGATCTGGCCGGCTTCTCGGTGGGCGCCGCCGAGCGCACCGCGCTGTTGCCGCAGGATGTGGTGGCGGGCGATACGATTCTCGGGCTGGCCAGTTCCGGCGTGCACTCCAACGGCTTCTCGCTGGTGCGGCGCATCGTGGAGGCGACCAATGCCGGCTGGGCGACGCCGGCGCCGTTCGCTTCCGGGCACAGCCTGGGCGAGGCGCTGATGGCGCCGACCCGCATCTACGTGCAATCCCTGCTGGCGCTGCACCGCGCCGGCTTGCTGAAGGCGGCCGCCCATATCACCGGCGGCGGGCTGCCCGGCAACCTGCCGCGCGTGCTGCCGGAGGGGCTGTGCGCGGTGATCGACGCCGCCGGCTGGCGACTGCCGCCGGTATTCGCCTGGCTGGCGCGCGCCGGCGGGGTGGCGGCCGAGGAGATGCTGCGGGTGTTCAATTGCGGTGTCGGCATGGCGGTGGTGGTCAGCGACGCCGAGGCTGCCAGCGCGCTGCTGACCGGGCATGGCGAGACGGTGTTCCCGCTCGGGCGCATCGAGACCGCCGGCGACGGCGAGACGATCCGCATCGATCTGCCGGCCGGGTGGCTGGGCACGTGAAGCGGCGCACCGCCATCCTGATCAGCGGCCGTGGCAGCAACATGACGGCGCTGGCCGCCGCCGCCGCCGCGCCCGACTACCCGGCGGAAATCGCGCTGGTGCTGGCCAACCGGCCGGATGCCGCCGGGCTCGCCAGCGCCGCCGCCGCCGGGATCGCCACCGCCTGCATCGACCATCGGCCCTATCGTGGCGACCGCGCCGCGCATGAGCGGGCGATCGCCGCGGCGCTGGACGCGGCCGGCATCGAACTGGTCTGTCTCGCCGGCTATATGCGGCTGCTGACGCCGTTCCTGGTGCGGCGCTATGCCGGGCGGATGCTCAACATCCATCCCAGCCTGCTGCCGTCGTTCCCCGGCCTCGACACCCATGCCAGGGCGCTCGCCGCCGGGGTGCGGCTGCATGGCTGCACGGTGCATCTGGTGACCGAGGGCACCGACGAGGGGCCGATTCTGGCCCAGGCGGCGGTGCCGGTGCTGCCCGGAGACACCGAGGCGGCGCTGGCCGCGCGGGTGCTGGTGCAGGAGCACTTGCTGTATCCGGCGGCGCTGGCCCGCCATGCCGGCGGCGAGGCCGGGCCGGCCCCGGATGCCGGCGCCAGCCTGAGCAACCCCTTGCCACTGTTGCGCCGGGTCGCCTAAAATGCGGCCCCACGCAGTCCATCAGCAGCAATCGAGACCGTCCATGGCCACCGAACCGACCTCCACCCTCGCGCCCGTGACCGAGGAGGCCTTCCTGGCCGATCGTCTGCACACCTGGAGCAAGGTGTACCATACCGCCACCGGGTTCGTGATCTTCATGGCCATCCTGCTGGCCCTGATGGCGGCCTTCCTGACCTGACAAAAAAGCGGCGGCGCTGATGCACGCCGCCGCTTGCTGTGGAATGAAGTTTTTTGCTTCTTTGTCTTCTTTGTCTTCAAACAAAGAAGACCTTGGCTCGCTTCAGCCGACGATCTCGGTCCCGGCGAAGAAGTAGCCGATCTCGATCGCCGCGTTCTCGGCGCTGTCCGAGCCGTGCACCGAATTGGCTTCGATGCTCTCGGCGAACTCCTTGCGGATGGTGCCGGCATCGGCGTTGGCCGGGTTGGTGGCGCCCATCACTTCGCGGTTCTTCGCCACCGCGTTGTCGCCTTCCAGCACCTGCACCACCACCGGGCCGGAGGTCATGAAGGTCACCAGGTCGCGGAAGAACGGCCGCTCGCGGTGCACGCCGTAGAAGCTCTCGGCCTGTGCGGTGGTCATCCACAGCCGCTTCTGGGCGACGATGCGCAGCCCGGCGGCCTCCAGCTTGGCGTTGACCTTGCCGGTCAGGTTGCGCCGCGTCGCGTCGGGCTTTATGATCGAGAAAGTGCGTTCGATGGCCATGGAAATGTCTCTTTTTCAGCGTGGTTCAGGCTGCGGCGGGGTTTAGGGCAGGGGCGCCGCATCGGCAACCCCTCTCGCTGCAACGCGCCCGCCCGTTTGACCATGATATGATGGCAATTTCCGACCATGAGCCTGCTGATCCTCTCCGACATCTCGATCCGCCTCGGCGGCCGCCTGCTGCTCGACGGCGCATCGCTGACGGTTGACCCCGGCCGCCGCATCGGCCTGGTGGGCCGCAACGGCGCCGGCAAATCGACGCTGCTGCGCGCCATCGCCGGTGACCTGCAACCCGACGGCGGCGAAATCCGGCTGGCCAACCGCGCCCGCCTCGGCCGGGTGAAGCAGGAGGCGCCGGAAGGCGAGTCCTCGCTGGTCGAGATCGTGCTGGAAGGCGATCCCGAGCGCCTGGCGCTGCTGCGCGAGGCCGACAGCGCGGCCCCCGAACGGCTGGCGGAAATCCATGAGCGGCTGCGCACCATCGGTGCCGACACCGCGCCGGCGCGCGCCGCCACCATCCTCTCCGGCCTGGGGTTCGACGCCGAGGCGCAGGCCCGCCCGGTGTCCAGCTTCTCCGGCGGCTGGCGGATGCGCGTGGCGCTGGCCACCGCGCTGTTCTCGCAGCCCGACCTGCTGCTGCTCGACGAACCGACCAACCATCTCGACCTCGAAGCCACGCTCTGGCTGGAGACCTGGCTGGCGAAGTTCCCCGGTGCCGCGCTGGTGGTCTCGCATGATCGCGGCCTGCTGGACCGCTGTGTGGACAGCATCGCGCATCTGGATCGCGGCAAGATCAGCCTCACCCCCGGCGGCTATGACGAGTTCGTCCGCATCCGCACCGAGCGCGCCGCCCAGCAGGCCGCCGTGGCGCTGAAGATCACTGCGCAGAAGGCGCATATGCAGGCCTATGTCGACCGCTTCCGCTACAAGGCCAGCAAGGCGCGCCAGGCGCAGGCGCGGCTGAAGGCGATCGCCCGGCTGCCCCCGGTGGAGGCGGCGGTGGAGGACCACGTCACCAGCTTCAACTTCCCCGAACCGGCCGAACTGGCGCCGCCGATCCTGACCATGGACCGGCTCTCGGTCGGCTACGGCAATCACGTCGTGCTGAGTGACCTTGGCCTCAGGATCGACATGGACGACCGCATCGCGCTGCTCGGCGCCAACGGCAACGGCAAGTCGACGCTGGCGAAACTGCTCGCCGGCCGGCTGATCTGGCGGGCGCGGAAGTAACTCGCGGCAAAACGCGCGGCGCAGGCGAGCGCGGAGTCTATAACGTCATTTTCCAGTACGAGCAGGAAGATGTTGGATTGGCGG
>DATJEA010000424.1:0-3974 GCA_035497095.1 Acetobacteraceae bacterium
GCGGGAGGATATGGTGGGCGAGATCTTCGGGTTTCTGCGGCTTCCGCTAGACTCGGCCACTCTGTCCTCGACAGCCCGGGTGCTCAATGTGCGTTCGGGCGCCACACCGAGCGACCGGAGGTGCGGCGCCATCACGCCTGCCTTCGTGCGTGCGATGGCGCCGCAGGCGGTTGCGGAGGCGCATGCACAGGTCGCGCGGCATGGGCCGGATTACGGCAGGCTGCGGAGCAATAAGGGGGTCGGGCGATATGGCTTCCTAATGGGCGACCATTTCGCATGGAGGGAGAACCTAACCTCCCTATTTTGAGAAAGTGGTGCCGTATGGCCAGCCCGGCAGTGACAACACGTCGGGCAGCGACCCCATCCCAAACTCGCCAGTCCCGCCCACCGCTGGGGTAGACGGCCGCCCCGCCGGGTGTGCCGGCGCGCGATCCCGCCGCATAAGGGCAACTCCGCAGCGGCGGCGCCGTGGGCGCCGCTGCGGCTGGGAGCATTGATTACAGCCAGTCGGTGGCACGAGGGGGTGTGGACCTGGTTGGCGGCCTGTGCCACCGTCAAGGCCGGCTTCCGGCCGCGGCGCGTCTGGCGGGCTGTGGTATTCGGCTTCGGGTGTGCGGTGGCGAGATGGCGGGCAAGCGGCGTGCCGGAGAGAACCCCGCGCTTGAAGGCGCGGCAATGGCAAGAAAACGATACCTCAAAGGAGCTGCACAATGACCAACAGTAAATCCCGGTTTCAGGTGTCTCGGCGTGGGCTCTTGCAGACCGGCATGGCGAGCCTCGCCATGCCGGCGATCCTGAGCTCCGCCCCAGCCCGAGCGGCAGCGGGTGCGCCGGTGACCAAGGTGCTCGATTTCGAGACCCGGGCCGATGTTGCCAAGGCCGAAGCCGAGGGTGAAGTCCTATTCTACACCCACGATAGCGACCCCGGCAGTGCCGTGCTGATGGATGCTTTCTCCAAGGATTTCCCCAAGATCAAAGGCCGCTATGTGCGGGCGCAGACCGGGGCGCTGTTCAGCAAGCTGCTCGCCGAGCGCTCGGCCGGGCGCTACCTTTGCGACGTGGTGCAGTTCTCCGATATCGCCACCGCGCTCGACATGCAGAAGCGCGGCAACTACGAACTCTACGATTCGCCCAACCAGTCCCGCTACGATGCCAGGTTCCTGAGCACACCGCCCGGCTATTTCTTCCAGGCCGGCGTCACGTTCTGCGGCATCGCCTACAACACCGACCGGGTGTCGGAGGCGGAAGCGCCGAAGACCTGGAAGGACCTGCTGGACCCGAAATGGCGCAATGCCATGAGTTGCAAGCAGGCGACCAGCGGCACGCAGTTCGTGCAGTGGTATGAGTTGAAGCAGCTCTATGGCGACGGCTTCTGGAAGGAATTCGCCAAACAGCGGCCGCGCGCCTTCGACTCGCGCGCCCAGCTTTTCGATCGCCTCGCCAAGGGCGATGACAAGATCTGCGCGATGGCGGAATGGGCGGGGTATGAGCTGGTCCGCTCACGCGGCGCCAAGGTCAAGTTCGTCACACCGCCGGCGGGCCTGCCGGCGACGGTAACGGCCGCCGGCATCGCCTCCAAACCCGCCCATCCGGAAGCCGCCAAGCTGTTCCTCGACTGGCTGATGACGCGCGGCCAGGTGATCTACCAGGAGAACAAGTACTTCCTCTATCCGTCGCTGGCGAAGAACCCGCCGCCGATGCCCGGCGGCATGAAGCTCACCGATTTCAAAATCCTCTACCCGGCGGATGTGCAGGCCTTCGCGGCGTCGCATGCCACCTTCGTCAAGGAGTGGAACAGCATGATGGGGCTGTAGGGGCTGGCCGATGCCTGCTCCCGCGATCCGCACACGCGCGCCGATGCAGCTTATCGTCGGCGGCGGCGTTACTATCATCGCCGCGATCTTCGTTATGTACCCGATATTCTATCTGGTGCAGGCATCGCTCGATGTCGGCGACCCCAATGTCCGGCCGCCGGCGGCCTACGGTTTCGACAATTTCGCCAAGCTCCCCGGCTATTGGGAGATCATGCTCAACACCATCACCGTTGCCTTCGCGGCGACGGTGATGGCGCTGATCTTCGGCTTCCTCACCGCGTGGATCCTGACCCGCACCAACGTGCCGTTCCGCAAGACGCTGGAACAGATGATGGCGGTGCCCTATTACGTCACGCCGCTGCTCGGCGCCCTGGCGTGGAGCCTGCTCGGCGCGCCGGAAAGCGGCTTCATCAACCAGGTATGGCGTGCCCTCGGTGGCAGCGGCGCGATCATCGACGTGACCGGCGCGATCGGCATCGCCTGGGTCATGGCGCTGTTCGAGGGCTCGGTCGCCTTCGTCATGATCAGCGCGGTGATGCGCTCGATGGACCCCTCGCTGGAGGAGGCGAGCCAGGTGATCGGCGCCGGGCGCTGGCGCACGATGCTGCGGGTGACGCTGCCGCTGGTGGCACCCGGCGTGCTGGGGGCGGCGATTTACGTGTTCGCCGAAATGCTCGGTTCGTTCACCGCGGCGCTGGTGCTCGGCTCACCGTCGCGCTTCTATGTCATCACCACCGCGATCTATCAGATGGTCTCGCAATACCCGCCGCGCATGCCGCTCGCCGCCGCGATGGGCGTGTCGCTGTTCGTGATCATGTTCGCCATGCTGTTCGTCTATCGCCGCATCGTCGCCGGGCGCAGCTTCGTTACGATCGGCGGCAAGGCGTTCCGGCCGCGGCCGATCGATGTCGGCGCGTTGCGCTGGGTGCTGTTCGGCGTCTGCTTTCTGTATGTCTTTTTGTCGGTCATCCTGCCGTTCGCCACCTTGATCTTCGCCTCGGTGCAACGGCTCGCGGTGGCATTTCCAGGTGCCAGCAACTTCACGCTGGAGCATTATCGCACCGCGTTTTCGGTCAACGCGATCCGCTCGGCGATGAGCAACAGCCTGATCCTCGGCTTCTTCACCGCCACGATCGGGGTCGCCATCACCGGCATGATGGCCTGGCTGATCCAGCGCTCGCGCATCCCGGGGCGAGGCGCGCTGGAATACATCGTGATGTTCCCGCAAGCCGTGCCGCGGCTGGTATTCGCGTTCGGGATGCTGTGGGCGTGGCTGGTGTTCCCGATGCCGATCTACGGCACCATGTGGCTGCTGCTGATTGCCTATGTCACGGTGTTCCTGCCGCTCGGCGTGCGCACCATCACCGGCGTACTGGTGCAACTCGACAAAAGCCTTGAAGAATGTGGCGAGATGTGCGGCGCCTCCTGGGGCTATCGCATGCGCACCATCACCATGCCGCTGCTGCGGCCCGGGCTGCTGGCGGCATGGCTGCTGATCTTCGTTGCCAGCGTGCGGGAACTTGGCGCGTCGATCCTGCTGATGGGACCGAACAGCAAGGTGATCACGCCGGCGATCGTGGAGGCGTTCTTCTCCTCCAGCAGCGAACTCACCGCGGCAATGGCGCTGATCCAGACCGTGGTCATCGGGCTGGCGATCGCGATCCTGATCCCGCTCATCAAACGCGCGTCGCGCCACGGAACCACATCGGCATGACCCTGACGCCCCATATCGACGTGAAGGATCTCGTGGTCCGCTACGGCCCGGTGCCGGTGGTCGGCCCGATCAGCTTTTCGGTCGCTGCCGGCGCGCAGACGACGCTGCTGGGCCCGTCCGGCTGCGGCAAGACGACGACGCTGCGCGCCATCGCCGGGCTCGAAAAGCCGGTTTCCGGTCGCATCGAGATCGGCGGCCAGGTCATGTATGACAGTAGCCGCAACATCAACATTCCGGCCGAGCTGCGCGGCCTGTCGATGGTGTTCCAGTCCTACGCGATCTGGCCGCATATGACGGTGTTCGACAACGTCGCCTACGGCCTGCGGGTGCGCCGCAAGAGTGCCGCCGAGGTCAAGCAGCGCGTCGGCGAGGCGCTCGACCTGGTCCAGATGGGCGAGTACGCCAGCCGCATGGCGTCCCAACTCTCCGGTGGCCAGCAGCAGCGC
>DATJEA010000425.1:0-1942 GCA_035497095.1 Acetobacteraceae bacterium
CATCGCCACGTTCTTCCAGAAATTGGTCGCCTGCGCGACGTCGCCGAAATCGGCATGGAACAGCGCGGCACTGGCGAGCGAGAACACGGCGAGCGCGAGCGCGATCCAGCGGGTGAATACACCCATGAGGATGGCCAGGCCGCCGCCGAGTTCAAGCGCGATCACCAGCGGCAGCAGTGCGCCAGGTACGCCCATCGCCTCCATGTACTGCTGGGTGGCGGCGTAGCCGGCGACCTTGCCCCAACCGGAAATGATGAAAATGAGCGAGAGGCCGATGCGGCCGAGCAATGCGAGTGGAGCGTTCATGGGGATTCCTTGAAAATGGGAGGTGGGCGCCGCAGTCGGGTCAGGCCTTGCTGATCCAGGTCGGCGCGATGGAAGTGCCCAGGCCGGCGCCGTAGCCGAGATAGATGTTCAGCGCGGCCAGCGGTTCGAGGTAGCGCGCGTTCTTCAGCGCACCGGCGTCGACCGGCGTGAAGCCGAGGCTTTCGATCAGCGCCTTCGCGGTCTGCTTCGCCCGCTCGCTGTCGCCGGCGAAGAACGCCGGGGCGACCTGACCATCGGCAAACTGCGGTTCGTCGGCCAGCACCTGCGCAAACAGGGTGTTGAACGCCTTGACCACCTCGGCTTCGGGCAGCGCCCTGGCGATCTCTTCGGCGGCCGAGGTGTCGTAACCGAGGGTCAGGCCCATGAAATCGGCGGTCAGCGGATTGGTGATGTCGATGACAACCTTGCCCGCCAGCGAACCCAGCGAACGCAGCGCCGGCACCGCATCGGCGTAACCGGTCGCCACGATGACGACGTCCGAACCGGCCAGCGCCTCGGCGGGGGCCGCGGCCACGGCGCCAGGGTTCGCGGCGGCCAGCGCCTGCGCCTTGGCCGGATCGCGGGCGGTGATGCGCACGACGTGGCCGGCGCGGGTGAGCTGCGTGGCAAGCGCCGAGCCCATGTTGCCGGTGCCGATCAGGGTGATGTTCATGAGAAGTCTCCGTCAGGTGCCCGGGACATCCGTGGCATGGGGAGTACTCTATTGGCCAATGAAATGCAGATAAACTTGTGTTGGATTGACCAACCGTCTCGAAAAACGAGTCAACAGGACAGCACCATGGACAAATTCCAGGAAATGGCCAGCTTCGTGGCCGTGGTCGAGGCCGGCAGCTTCGTCGGCGCCGCTGATGCCATCGGGCTGTCCAAGGCGGCGGTGTCGCGGCACGTCGCCGAGCTCGAACAGCGCCTCGGCGCGCGCCTGCTGCACCGGACCACGCGCCGGCTGTCGTTGACCGACGACGGCCAACTGTTCTTCGCCCGCGCCAAGGAGATGCTGGCCGCGATCGACGAGGAGGCGGTTGCGAACTCGGCAAACCGCTCAGTCAGGCGATCCACTGACGGCCACTCGGCCTTCCGGTGAGGGAGGACGAGCATCCGCCCGAGCGTGGAGCCGATCCGCGATGTAGGCAGCGTCCCGCCCGACCCCACCGATCAGCGCCGAGGTGAGCGCGAACTGGAACGGCATGCCGACGAAGTACAGGCCGGGCATGCTCTCCACCACGCCGCGCCGGGTGACCGGCAGGCCGTACCCGTCGCGCGGCAGCCCGGGAATCCAGCGCAGGTCGGGGTGGTACCCGGTCGCCCAGATCACCGTCGCCGGCCGGGGCACCGCCGCCCCATCCGCGACCGGCACGCCGCCCGCCACTCCGGTCAGCCGCGGCAACCGGATCACGCCGGCGGCCTCTACCTCCCTCATCGAGATCCGGATGAGCGGCGCCCCGCGCGCGTGGAATCCCGCCGCGACCTTCCGGCCGAGCGGGGTACCCAGGGTGAGCACCCCGTTGACGAAGGCCCAGTACGCGCCACCGGCCAGGCGAAACACGGCATCGGGGATGTACGGGGTCGGCCGCCCGGCCAGGTAGGTGGGGTGGCCCGCGGCCAGCTCCAGGGCGAT
>DATJEA010000426.1:0-2116 GCA_035497095.1 Acetobacteraceae bacterium
CCACAAACGACGGTATTCTCTTTTTTTATTCTTACGGCCAACGTACGAATACGTCATCCCTTTTTCAACAATATTCTTGTCACCACCAGGTCGGCCGGGCCGGAGGGCTGCGAGGTGACCGCGACCGAGGCGATCTGGTCGCCATCATTGCCCAGCAGGGCTGCGGAAATGTCCAACTCGTAGTCCAGCACGTCGGCCGGGTCCTTGCCCGGCCAGGTCAGCGGCAGCGGCGCGGCGACGGTCGCGCCGCGCGCCACCGGGGCAAAGCCGTCCAGCACCAGGCGGCGGGCGCTGCTCGGCCGCCAGACATGGGTGACCGGGGTCGTGGTGGCAGACATGCTGTGTCCTCCGCTCAATATTCGACGATGACGATGCCGGGCGCACCCGCCCCGCCGGCCGAGGCCGGGCCATAGGCGCCGCCGCCGCCGCCGCCGGGGCCGGTGGCGTTGGCCGGCGCCAGCCCGCCCTTGGCCGCCCGCCCGGCACCGCCAAACACCGAGCTGCCGCCGAGGCCGTTGATCATGGTGATATCGCTGCCGCCATCCGAGCCATACGAGCCGGCGGCGTTGATGGTGCCGCCGGTCGCGGTGCCGCCGGCGCCGCCCGACCACAGCGAGCCGGTGCTGAGCCCGCCCTGGCCGCCGGTCGCCGAGATGAAGGTGCCGAAGCTGCTGGTGCCGCCAGTGCCGCCGGCGTTGTTGCCGGCGCCGCCGCCGGCGCCCCCGGCCCCCACCGTCACCGCGATGCTCTGGCCCGGGGTGACGCCGTAGATGCCCTCGCCGTAGCCGCCGGCGCCGACGATCCGCAGCTTCACCGCGCGCACCCCGGCCGGCACCACGAAGCTGCCGGAATTGCTGAATACCGCCTGCTGCGCAAAACCGGGCCTGAGCGCCGGCAGCTTGAAGCCCAGCACCGGGGCTGCCGGCAGCGGCGCGATACTGGCGCCGGTGACGCTGCTCTGGCCATAGGCGAGGGTGACCACCGCGAGCCCGACCCAGCCGGCATCCACCGCCGGCGCCACCTGGCTGCCGGTGCTGGCCGCCGCCCCCGGCTTGGCCTGCAACTGCACCCGCTGGGAGCGCTGCGTGTTCTGCGCGGTGCCGGCATTGTTCGGCCCCAGATAGGGCTGGGTCGGCGCCGCGGCGTTGTAATACGGCAGCACCACCGGGGCGCTGTCGCTCTCCTGGAAGCTCGCCTCGATCAGCCACGCCACCGACTGGCCGGAGACTACCGGCGCGGTGAGCGTGAAGCTGGTCGGCGCCAGGTTGATGCCCATCTTGAGCAGCGGCGTGCCGGTGTCGGCGGCCAGCGAGCCATAGGCGGCGGCGTCCAGCGTGGCGAGCTGGGTGATGCTGCCGGGCGCCACCACCACCGCGAGCGAGGCCGGCACGGTCGGGCCGACCGCCAGCCCGTCCACCACGGTGGCGCTGCCCAGCACCGCCTGCATCAGCGCGCCGAGCCCGATCATCATGTTGCGGTTGGTGTTGAGCAGATCCGTGTCGAGCGGGATGCTGCCGGGATAGACAATGCTACGGTCCATTCAGCGTGTCCTCATGATGCAATCGCCGTCCATGCGATGGTCGCCGCCGGCATGCTGCGGGCGGCGGTGGCGTAGATGTCGGCATCGGTGACCTGGCCCTGCACCATGTCGGCCGAGGCGTATTCGATCGCCCCCGCGCCATAGCCGCCGGGCAGGGTCGCCGGGATGGCGATGGTTTCGCCCGAACGTTTGGTGATGCCGGGGTTGCCGGCCGGCGGCAGGATCAGGCTCGATGCGGCGGCGGCCTGCTCGATCTGAAAACCACCTATACGGAGCGTGAAATCCAGCGAATTTCCCGTCGTCGCGCTTCCGGTAACAGTCAGGTAGGTATAAGCGACAGTGGTGGCGGCCAAGCTGCGTGTATAGCTGATGCGTTGCGCCGCCAGCGCCCCCGAACCGGCGACGAAACTGGAAATGTTGACGCCTGATCCAGCGAGATAGACTTTGCCGCTATCCGACTCGATTACATTCAGCGCGAGGTTGGCAGGCGCGGTGCCGGCAATCAGCTTTACATAGACACTGGCGGTCCAGGTCTGCCCGACCGAAGCGGCGATGGTGCCCGCCGGTTCAGGAAAC
>DATJEA010000427.1:0-11079 GCA_035497095.1 Acetobacteraceae bacterium
CCGAGCTGCAGCGCTGGTACGAGAACCACAAGGACCTGTATTCCACGCCGGAGCGGCGGCGCATCAAGGCGATCGTGCTGTCGCCGGATACCGTGGCCAAGGACATCCAGGTCACCGACGACGAGATCAAGGCCGCCTACGAGGCGCGCAAGGCGGACTTCCAGCAGCCGGAAAAGCGCAGCATCGAAGTGGTGCTGTTGCAGGACGAGGCCAAAGCCAAGGCGCTGGCCGAGGCCTGGCGGACCGGTGCGGACTGGGCCAGGGTGAAGGAGCTCGCGGCCAAGGATGGCGGCGCACCGGTTGAATTATCGGACGCCACGGCAGGCGAGATTCCGGCCCCGGAACTGGCCAAGGTGGCGTTCTCCGCAGCCAAGGACGAGGTGCCGCCGCCGGTGCACAGCGCGCTCGGCTGGCACGTGCTGAAGGTGACCGCGATCACGCCGGCCGGCGACAAGACGCTGGAGCAGGTGCGGCCGGAACTGAAGGCGCAGGTGCTGGCCAACAAGGCGGCCGACGTGATCTATGACCGGGCCAACAAGATCGACGACATGCTGAGCGCCGGCACCGCGCTCGACGCCTTGCCGGCCGATCTCGGCGTGGCGGCGGTGAGCGGCACGCTGGATGCCGAGGGCAACGCGCTGAACGGCGAGCCGGCGCCGATCCCCGGCGGCGACAAGCTGCGCGAGGCGCTGATCACCGCCGTGTTCAAGGCCAAGCCGGGCGACCCGGCGCGGCTGATCGAGGCGCCGCACGACGCCAACGCGGTGCAGTCGTTCTTCGCCTTCTCGCTGGAGGAAGTGATCCCGCCGAAGCCGCGGCCAATCGCCGAGGTGCATGACAAGGTGGTGGCGGACTGGACCGCCGACGCCCGGCGGCACGCCCAGAACGTCGCGGCGACCAACGCGATGGAGGCGATCAAGGCCGGCCAGACCATCCAGGCCGCCGCCGCCATCGCCGGTGGCACGGTGCAGCGCCTGCCGCCGGTGGGCCGCAGTGCCACGGCGCCAGGGGTGCCAGACGAGCTGATCGGGCCGCTGTTCACCCTCAAGCAGGGCGCGCCGACCATGGTGGAGACGCCAACCGGCTTCGTCGTCGCCGTGCTGGCGGAGGTCCAGAAGGCCGACCCGGCAGCCGACCCGGTCGGCTACGACCAGGTGGCCGACGCGCTGGCCAAGTCGATCGGCGACGACATCGAGAACGCCGTGACCCTGGCGCTGCGCAATCGCGGCAACCCGGAGATCAACCAGACCTTGGCCGCCACCATCGTCGCCGACCAGTAACGCCCACCCCCAACCAGCAGACGAGCCCCACGATGAACGCCACCGCCGCCCCCGGCTATGCCGCCTTCCGCGAAGGATACGAGCAGGGGCACGGCCAGGTGCTGTGGCGGCGCGGCGTTGCCGACCTGGAAACCCCGGTGGCGGCCTTCCTGAAGCTGGCGCACGGCAAGCCGAACAGCTTCCTGCTGGAGAGCGTGGAGGGCGGCGCGTCGCGCGGGCGCTACTCGATCATCGGCTACGACCCCGACCTGATCTGGCGCTGCCGGGCCGGGGTGGCGGAGTTGAACCGCGATGCGCATGCCGCACCGTTCGCCTTCACACCCGATGCGCGGCCGCCGCTGGAAAGCCTGCGGGCGCTGATCGCCGAGAGCCGCATGGAGTTGCCCGAGGGGCTGCCGCCGATGTGCGGCGGGCTGATCGGCTATCTCGGCTACGACATGGTGCGCCAGATGGAGCGGCTGCCGGCGAAGAACACCGACGCGCTGGGCATCCCCGAGGCGATCCTCGGCCGGCCGCAGCTCTTTGCCATCTTCGACAATGTGACCGACCTGCTGACCCTGGCCGCCCCGGTCTATCCGCGCGACGGCATCACGCCGGCGCGGGCTTGGGAGGCGGCGCAGACCAGGCTCGCCGAAGCCGAAGCCGCGCTTGCCCGGCCGATTCCACTGGCCGCGCCCCCGGTGGCGCTGCCGCCGGTACCGGAACCGGCGTCCAACTTCACCCGCGACGAGTTCATCGCCGTGGTGGAGCGGGTGAAGGAATACATCCGCGCCGGCGACGCCTTCCAGGTGGTGCCGAGCCAGCGCTTCTCGGCGCCGTTCGCGCTGCCGCCATTCGCGCTGTATCGCGCGCTGCGGCGGATCAACCCGGCGCCGTTCCTGGTGTTCATGGACCTCGGCGGCTTCTCGGTAGTGTGCTCCAGCCCGGAAATCCTGGTGCGGCTGCGCGACAACACGGTGACCATCCGGCCGCTGGCCGGCACCCGCAAGCGCGGCGCCACGCACGAGGAGGACCAGCGGCTGGAGCAGGAGTTGCTGGCCGACCCGAAGGAGCGCGCCGAGCATCTGATGCTGCTCGATCTCGGGCGCAACGATGTCGGCCGGGTGAGCGCGATCGGCAGCGTGCGGGTGACCGAGAGCTTCGCCATCGAGCGGTTCAGCCACGTGATGCACATCATGTCGGACGTGCAGGGCACCATCGCCCCCGGCCTCGACGCGCTGGACGCGCTGATGGGCGGCTTCCCGGCCGGCACACTCTCCGGCGCGCCGAAGGTACGGGCGATGGAGATCATCGAGGAGATGGAGCCGACCCGGCGCGGCATCTACGCCGGCTGCATCGGCTACTTCGCCGCCGACGGCACCATGGATACCTGCATCGGGCTGCGCATGGCGGTGGTGAAGGACGGCGTGATGCACGTGCAGGCCGGCGCCGGGATCGTCGCCGATTCCGACCCGATCTCCGAGTATGAGGAATGCCAGCAGAAGGCGCGGGCGCTGTTCCGCGCGGCGGAGGCGGCGGTGCGGTTCGCGGCGGGCAACGGAGTTTAAGCAAGGCCTTCTTTTTGTGAACAAAAAGAAGCAAAAAAACTTTTTGTTCATTGGAGTTTGCTGCACCACCTCGTCTCTTATGGACGAAGTTTTTGGCGCGCTTTTTTTCAAAAAAGCGCTGCTTGCTTCCTTGGAGGTTCGCCATGTCCGACGACCTGATCCGCCTAAGTGCCACTGAAGCCGTGACCCGGCTGAAGCGCGGCGAGGTTTCGCCGCTGGAGTTGATCGACGCCGCCGAGGCGAGGATCGCCGCGGTGGACGGCGCGGTGAACGCGTTGCCGACGCGCTGCTTCGAACGGGCGCGGGCGCATGCGCGGGAGTTGATGGCCGGGCGCAGGCGGCAGGCCGAGGGCGAGCCGGGCTGGCTGGGCGGGCTGCCGGTGGCGATCAAGGATCTGGCGGATGTGGCGGGGGTGCGAACCACCTATGGCTCGCCGCTGTTTCGCGATCATGTGCCGGAGCGCTCGCATCCGCTGGTGGAGCGGATCGAGCGCAAGGGCGGCATCGTGATCGGCAAGTCGAACACACCGGAGTTCGGCGCGGGTGGCAATACGTTCAACGAGGTGTTCGGGCGGACGCTCAATCCGTGGAACACGGCGCTCACCTGCGGCGGCAGCACCGGCGGCGGCGCGGTGGCGCTGGCGACCGGGCAGGTGTGGCTGGCGCATGGCTCGGATCATGGCGGCAGCCTGCGCGGGCCGGCGACGTTGTGCTCGGTGGTGGGGATTCGCGCCTCGCCTGGCCGGGTGACGCGGGGGACCAGCGACGATCTGTTCTCGCCGCTGTCGGTGCAGGGGCCGATGGCGCGGAATATCCCCGATCTGGCGCTGGGGCTGGACGCGATGGCGGGCTATGACCCGCTCGACCCGCTGACGTTTGATGCGCCAGCGCAGAGCTTTGTCGACGCGGTGGCGGGTGCCAGGGGCGGGTTGCGGGTGGCGTTCACCGCCAATTACGGCGGCCGGCTGCCGGTGGACCGCGAGACGCGGGAGATTTGCGCGCGCGAGGTGCGGCGGTTCGAGCAGGCCGGCTGCACGGTCGAGGAGGCGTTCCCCGATCTCGGCGAGGTGGAGGATGTGTTCCTGGCACTGCGCAGCCAGCATTTCGTGGTCGACCGGGAATTGCAGATCGCGGCCCATCGCGACCAGTTCAAGCCGGATATCATCTGGAACACCGAGCAGGGGCTGGCGCAGTCGGCCAGCCGGCTGGCCTGGGCGGAGCGGGAGCGGGCGGCGCTGTACCGGCGCTTCGCGGCGTTCTTCGAGCGGTATGACGTGCTGGTGACGCCTGGCTCGGCGACTCCGGCCTGGGACGTGGCGCTCCGGGCGCGGACCAGGGTGGATGGGGTGGAACTGACCAACTACATCGCCGGCAGCGCGCTGACCTCGGCGATCACGCTGACCTCCTGCCCGGCGGTGGCGGTGCCGTGCGGGTTCGATCGGTTCGGGCGCCCGGTGGGCTTGCAGGTGGTGGCGCCGGCGCGGCAGGAGGCGCGGGCGCTGGCGGCGGCCGGGCTGTTCGAGCGGATCACCGGCCTCGACCGCCAATTGCCGATCGATCCCCGCGCCGGCGAAGTGTCCCCAGAGGCATGAACTCGGGGGTTCCAAGGGCTCTGCCCTTGGCGGGGCCTGGGGCAGCGCCCCAGCCTTGCCTGCTGACAAAACCGCAATACCATGGCGCACAGACGAGACAGGACGGCACGATGAGCAAGACGGATCAGGTATTGGCCAGGCTGGATGCGGGCTTGCCGGCGGCCAAGGCGCGCTGGATGGACTGGCTGCGGATTCCCAGCATCGGCGCGCAGCCGGAACATGCCGAGGATTGCCGGCGGGCGGCCGAGCATGTGCGGGCCGACCTGGAGTCGCTCGGTTTCGTCGCCACGCTGCGCGAGACCGGCGGGCATCCGGCGGTGGTGGCGCATCATCCGGGGCCGGAGGGCGGGACTGGGCCGCATCTGCTGTATTACGGGCATTACGACGTGCAGCCAGCCGATCCGGTGGAGTTATGGACGCATCCGCCGTTCGAACCGACCGAGGTGGACGGCCCGCATGGCAAGCGCGTCTATGCCCGCGGGGCGGTGGACGACAAGGGCCAGGTGTCGATGTGGCTGGCGGCGTTCCGCGCCTGGGTGGAGGAGACCGGCTCGCTGCCCTGCCGCATCAGCGTGGTGATCGAGGGTGAGGAGGAGACCGGCAGCGTCACCTTCAAGCCGTTCGTGATCGCCAACCGCGACGAGTTGCGCGCCGATGTGTGCATCATCTCGGACACCGGCATGTGGGACATCGACACGCCGGCGATCAGCGCCAGCCTGCGCGGCATGACCTATATGGAGGTGATCCTGAAGGCGGCCAACCGCGACCTGCATTCCGGCATGTATGGCGGCTCGGCGCTGAACCCGATCAACGCGCTGACCAAGGCGCTCGGCCAGTTGCAGGACGACCAGGGGCGCATCCAGGTGCCGGGCTTCTATGACGGGGTGCGCGACATCTCGGCGGGCAAGGCCAACCAGTGGGCCAGCCTGGGCTTTGATGAGAGCCGTTTTCTCGGCGATATCGGCCTCACCGAACCCGCCGGCGAAGCCGGACGCGGCGGACTGGAGCGGCTATGGGCGCGGCCGACCGCCGATATCTGCGGCATCTGGGGCGGCTATACCGGGGTCGGGACCAAGACGGTGATCCCGTCACAGGCGTCGGCCAAGGTGTCGTTCCGATTGGTGCCGGGGCAGGACCCGGACAAGGTGGCCGAGGGCTTTCGCGCCTTCATCGCGGCGCGGGTTCCCGTTGATGCCAAGCTGGAATTCCCGGTGCTCGGCGGCAGCCCGGCGATCGAGATGTCGCTCGACAGCCCATTCATGCGCGCGGCGCAAGCTGCGCTGGCCGACGAATACGGCAAGCCGGCGGCGCTGATCGGCTGCGGCGGCTCGATCCCGGTGGTGGACACCATCGGGCGGGAGCTGGGCATGGATTGCGTGCTGATGGGTTTCGGGCTGGAGGACGACCAGGTGCACAGCCCGAACGAGAAGTTCGAGGTGCGCTGCTTCCATCGCGGCGCGCGCAGCCATGCGCGGCTGCTGGGCAAGCTGGGCGGCGGCTGAGGCCGGGCACCACCAACCCGATTGACGGCGGTGGGCAGTCGGCGCGAGGCTGGGCGCGGAGGCACCAGATGTCGCAAACCGTGATGGCGATGCAGGACGACGCGCCGGCGATCGACCTGCGCAATCTGTGGTGGGTGGCGGCCGCGCTGGCGGTGCTGGTGGTGGCGATCGACGCCGACGACCAATGGCTGCTGAATTTCGTGCATGTGATGTCCGGCGTGCTGTGGACCGGGATCGACCTGTTCCTCGGCTTCGTGCTCGGGCCGATCATGCGCCGGCTGCCACCGCCGGCACGCCGCGCGATGGTGCTGCGGCTGATGCCGAAAACGCTGTTCCTGCTGCCGACCTTGTCGATCCTGACCACCACCGCCGGCTGGTTCCTCGCCAGCCGTCTGGGCTTTCTCGACGCGCCCTGGCCCGGTTTCGGCTGGGTGGTGGCGGCCCTGGTGATCGTGACGATCCTGACCGTGCAGGGGCTCGGCGTGCTGCTGCCGGCCAACCTGCTGGTGTATTTCGAACTGCGCAAGCCGCAGCCGGATGGCGCGCGGATCGGCCGGCTGATGCGGCGCTACGTCTACGCGGTGGCGTTCCAGGGCGCGATGCAGGTGGCGATCATCGTGGTGATGGCGCGGTTCGCAACCGGACTATAGCCGCCTCAGCCCGCTTGCTGCACTTTGGCCCAGGTGTCGCGCAGGCCGACGGTGCGGTTGAACACCAGCTGCTCCGGCCGCGAGTCCGGATCGGCGCAGAAATAGCCGGTGCGCTCGAACTGCACCGTCTCGCCAATCGCCGCTTCGGCCAGCGCCGGCTCCACCAGGCAGCCGGTCAGCACCTCCAGCGAGTCCGGGTTGAGATCGGCCATCACGTCGCCATCGGCGCCGGGATCGGGGCGGGTGAACAGCGGGTTGTAAAAGCGGATTTCCGCGGCAACCGCATCGGCGGCGCTCACCCAATGCAGCGTCGCCTTCACCTTGCGGCCATCCGGCGCGTTGCCGCCGCGCGAGCCGGGGTCGTAGGTGCAGCGCAACTCGATCACCTCGCCGGCGGCATCCTTCACCACCTCGCGACAGGTGATGAAATAGGCGTAGCGCAGCCGCACCTCGGCGCCGGGCGACAGGCGGAAGAACTTCTTCGGCGGGTGCTCCATGAAGTCGTCCCGCTCGACATAGAGCACCCGGCCGAAGCTGATCTGGCGGCGGCCGGCCTCGGCATTGTCCGGATGGTTGGCGGCGCTCAGCACCTCGCTGTCACCCTCGGGGTAGTTCTCGATCACCACCTTGAGCGGCCGCAGCACGGCCAGCCGGCGCGGCGCGATCGGGTTCAGCGTCTCGCGCACCGCGTGGTCGAACATCGCCATGTCGACCATGCTGAAGGCGCGCGCCACGCCGATCCGCCGCACGAACTCGCGCAGCGCCGCCGCCGGCACGCCACGGCGGCGCAGCCCGGCGATGCTCGGCATCCGCGGATCGTCCCAGCCATGCACGTGGCCGTCCTGCACCAGGCGGGTGAGCACGCGCTTGGACAGGATGGTGTAGGCGAGATTCAGCCGGGCGAACTCGTATTGCCGCGGACGGGAGGCGGTCTCGCCCGGCGGCAGGCTGTCCAGCAGCCATTCGTACAGCGGCCGGTGATCCTCGAATTCCAGCGTGCACAGCGAATGGGTGATGCCCTCGATGGCGTCGGACTGGCCATGCGCAAAATCGTAGGTCGGGTAGATCTTCCAGGCGTCGCCGGTGCGCGGATGGGTGGCGTGCAGGATGCGATACAGCACCGGGTCGCGCAGGTTGATGTTGCCGGCGGCCATGTCGATCTTGGCGCGCAGCACGCGCGCGCCGTTGGGGAACTCGCCTTCCCGCATGCGACGCAGCAGGTCGAGATTCTCGGCGACCGGGCGGGTGCGGTACGGGCTGTCCTGCCCCGGCTCGGTCAGCGTGCCGCGCATCTCGCGGATCTGCTCGGGGGTCTGGTCGTCGACATAGGCGCGCCCGGTGGTCACCAGATGCTCGGCCCAGGCGTAGAGCTGCTCGAAATAATCCGAGGCGTGATACAGATGCACCCCCCAGTCGAAACCCAGCCAGCGTACGTCGCGCTCGATGGCGTCGATGAAAGTCTGTTCCTCCTTCACCGGGTTGGTGTCGTCGAAGCGCAGATGGCAGGTGCCGCCGAATTCCTCGGCGATGCCGAAATTCAGGCAGATCGACTTGGCGTGGCCGATATGCAGGAAGCCGTTCGGCTCCGGCGGAAACCGGGTGACCACGGCCTGGCTGCGCCCGGCGGCCAGGTCCTCGCGCACGATGTCACGTATGAAGTCGCGTCCGGTATCGATCGGCTCGATGTCCGCCATGTGCCTTGTTTCCGCCTGTCCGTGGGCCGCCCCCGCGCCGCAGCACGCGAGGGCTGCGGGCATTTACCCCGCCGCGCGCCGGATCGCAAAGCCTACAACAGCATGGCAGCGGGCTAGCCGAGCAGTGCGCTGGCCTCGTCCCAGATGCGCCGCACCGCAACGGCGGCCGGTTCCTCGCGGCCCAGCCAGGCCGCCTGGCCGGCCCAGGCCTGCATGCGCTGGAGATCGCGGGCCTCCTTGCCGGCCGCTCGCATCGGCGCGGTCAGGCCGCGCTGCACCGGATACGGCGCCGGGGCGGGGCCGGCCGCCGCGGCTGCGGTGTAGCTGGTCGCCACCCCGCGCCCGGCGCGGCCGCTGAATGCCCGCGTCACCACGGTGTCCTCGGGCCGGGTGGTGCCGAGCGCCGCCGCCCAGACCGGGTCGATCGCCGCCTCCGGGCTGCGCAACAACCCGCTGCCGATCTGCGCCGCACTGGCGCCGAGCAGCAGCGCCGCCGCCACGCCGCGCCCGTCGGCGATGCCGCCGGTGGCCACCACCGGCAGCCGCACCGCGTCCACCACCGCCGGCAGCAGCGCGAACAACCCGACCGCCTGCCGCTCCGCCGCGTTGGCGTCGAACGCACCGCGATGGCCGCCGGCCTCGGCGCCCTGCGCCACCACCACATCGGCGCCGGCAGCCTCGGCGGCCAGCGCCTCGGCCACCGTGGTGACAGTGGCGAACCAGGCGATGCCGCGTTCTTTGAACCGGGCGACGAACTCCGGCGGGTACAGCCCCATGATCGAGGATATCACCGCAGGCCCCGCCGCCAGCAGCGCCTCGCATTGCGCGGCGAAATCCGGCAGCCCGGCATCGCCGGCCTCGGCTGCCACCGGCGGCCCCCACTCGCCGAGGAACTGCCTCACCTCGGCCTCATGCACCGGGTCGCGCCGCGGCGGCGGATCGGGGATCCACAAATTGATCTGGAACGCGCCATTGCTCGCCGCCCGCATCCGCCCGGCCCAGGCGGCAACCGCGTCGGGCTTCATATGCAGCGCGCCGCAAGCCCCCATACCACCGGCCGCCGCCACCGCGATGGCCAGTTCCGGCGGGCAGGAGCCGGCCATCGGCGCCATCAGGATCGGCACCCGCAGCCCAAACCGTTGGCAGAATGCCTCGGCGCGTGCTTTCGGGTTCAACATCGGCATATCCCCACGTTCCGGCCGCACGCAACCGCACGCGGCCGATGGTTGAAGGCGGTTCCCGGCTGGCGGGAACCGCCCGGTTGGCGTCAGGCGGTGGCGGCCAGGTATTCCATCGCCGCATCCACCCCGCCGGCGCCGTGCGGAATGTTGTTGATCTTCAGCGCCATCTCGACCGCGGCCAGCGTGCCGAGGATCATCGGCTCGTTGAGATCACCGAGATGGCCGATGCGGAACACGCGGCCGGCCAGCTTGGACAGCCCGGCGCCGAGCGAGACGTTGAAGCGATTTTTGGTGGTGTTGCGCACCGCCTCGGCGTCATAGCCCTCCGGCATCAGCACCGCGGTCACCGAGTCGGATTCGCGCGACGGGTTGGCGCAATACAGTTGCGGCCCGTTATTGCCCGACCAGTGCCGCACGCAGCGGCGCACCGCCTCGGCCAGCCGCGCATGGCGGGCGAACACGTTCTCCAGCCCCTCCTCCTCGAGCAGCCGGATCGACTCGCGCAGGCCGTAGAACTGGCTGGTCGGCACGGTGCCGATGAAGCTGCGCTGCTGGCGCGCCGACATCACCTGCCAGGAGAAATAATGCTTGGCCATCGTGCTGTTCTTGCTGGCCTCCAGCGCCTTGTCGGAGACGCCGGTGAACGCCATGCCGGTGGGCAGCATCAGCCCCTTCTGGCTGCCGCCGACCACCACGTCGAGCCCCCATTCGTCCATCCGCAGGTCGAAGCAGCCGAGCGAGGAGATGGTATCGACCAGCAGCAGCGCCGGATGCCTGGCATTGTCCATCGCCGCGCGCACTTCGTCGAGCGGCAGGAACATGCCGGTCGCGGTCTCGTTATGCACCGCGCCGATCGCCTTGATCTCATGCCCGGTATCGGCCTCCAGCAGCGCCTGCAATGCCGCCATATCCACGCCGACCCGCCAATCGCAGCCCAGCGTGCGCACCTTCAGCCCGAGATCGAGCGCCATGCGGCCCCAGGATTCGGAGAAATTGCCGGTCTCCAGGATCAGGATGGTCTCGCCCGGCGACATCACGTTGACCAGGCTGGCTTCCCACGCGGCATGGCCGGAGCCGGTGTACATGAACATATGCTGCGTGGTCTTCATGATCTTCAGGATGCCGTCCCAGCACTCCTGATACAGCTTCATGAATTCCGGGTCGTGGAAATCGACCGTGTGATGGCCGATCGCATGCAGGATGCTGTCCGGGATGTTGGTCGGGCCGGGGTTGGCGAAGAACAGGCGGCCGCGCGGTTTGCGCGTGGTGGCTGCGGACATGTCCGGTCTCACTTCCACTGGAGGGTCATTGGGCGGGGGCCGCCTGGGTCGTTCTGGGTGCTTGCCGGGAGCGCGCGAAGGGAGGCCATGATCCTGCCAGATAACGCCATAACGGGGCCCGGTGGCCCGAATGGCACAGCCGGGCTTATTCCGTTCAAACATAGAGGCGCCGATGCCCCGGCGCAACGCACCCCTCCCTAGGCGAACGCCGCCGCGTAGGTCTAACCGAACGCCGCCGCGTAGGTCTCGGCTTTGAAGCCGACAATCAGCCGATCACCGGCCACCAGCACCGGCCGCTTGATCATCGACGGCTGCGCCAGCATCAGCCGCAGCGCGCGGGCCGCGTCGATGCC
>DATJEA010000428.1:0-12853 GCA_035497095.1 Acetobacteraceae bacterium
GTGGTCGGCTCCAACCTGTTCGGCGACATATTGAGCGACCTAGGCCCCGCCGTGGCCGGCTCGATCGGCATCGCACCGAGTGCGAACATCAACCCGGAAGGCCTTCATCCATCTATGTTCGAGCCGGTGCATGGTTCCGCCCCCGATATCGCCGGCCGCAAGATCTGCAACCCGATCGGCCAGGTCTGGTCGGGTGCGATGATGCTGGAGCATCTCGGCGAGAAGGCCGCCGCCGATGCCATCGTCGCCGCCATCGAGACGCTGCTGCGGCAAGGCGGCCCGCGCACCCGCGACATGGGCGGCCAGTCCGGCACCGAGGAGGTCGGCCGCGCGCTGGCGGAGATCGTCGCCGCCGGCTGATGCCATCCGGGATGGGTGAAAACGCATCCCGGTGATTGCGCCAGGCGCCCGCGCTCCCTATTGTAGAGGTTCACGCCAGGATCAGGATGACGATGGGACGCGATTTCAGCCATATCGCCCGCAATTGCGAACGCGCGGTCATCACCGCCTACGGCGATCTGCGAACGCTCGGCACCCCCGACCCGGATGCGTTCCAGGCCTGCACCACGCTGTACCGCATCCATCACCCGGAGGCCTCGCTGAACGAGGCCCGCCGGCTGGTCGCCGAATGGATCGACCATCACCTGGTCCGCCAGGATCGCGGCCCCACGCGCGGATGCAACTGCCCCTGAAGCGCTTCGCGCTCGCCGCCCTGCTGGCCTGCGCGCCGCTCGCCGCCCAATCCGCCCCCAGCATCTTCGGCCGCTGGCTGACCCAGGACCGCGATGGCGTGGTGGAAATCACGCCCTGCGGCGCCGAGCTCTGCGGCCGTATCGTCGGCCTCGACGTGCCGCGCCTGCCCAACGGCGACGTGCCGCGCGACACCGAAGGCCGCCCGCAATGCGGCCTGCAAATCCTGCGGGCGCAGCCGGCCGAAGCGGGCAGCTGGGACGGCCGCATCACCGACCCCAGCGACGGCACCAGTTGGAACTGCACGCTGCGCCTGGACGGGCAGGGGCGGCTGAAACTGCGCGGCTACGTGCTGGCGCCGCTGTTCGGCCAGACCCAGACCTGGACGCCGTTCGAGGGCACGCTTGGGGTGGCGTGCGAGTTTAAGTAAGGTCTTCTTTTTGTGAACAAAAAGAAGCAAAAGAACTTTTCAATCATTGGAGTGTACGCAGCCTCCGCCACCCCGCTGTTGCAGGCGTATTGAAGTTTTTTGGTTCTTTTTTTCAAAAAAGAACTGCTTGCTACCCCTTCGCCCACCCGATCGCCGCCAATGCCAATGCGTCGATACTATCCACCACCGGCACCGGCAGGCTCTGATACGGCCCGGCCTGGATGCCGAGCGGGATCTCGGTGCAGCCCAGCACCACCGCCTGCGCCCCGCGCGCCGCCAGCGCCGTCACCATTTCCGCCAGCGGTGCGTAGGCCTCGGCCACCCGGTTGGCCTTGACCAGCGCGATGGCCGGGCTGACCAGGCGGGCCATCTGCTCGTCGTCCGGGGTGATGCAGTCCCAGCCCTGAGTCTCCAGCCGCTGCTGATACAGCCGCATCCGCAGCGTCGCCGCGGTGCCCATCACGCCGACCCGGCCGGAGGGGGCGGCCTTGCGCAATTCAGCCGCGGTGGCGTCGACGATATGCAGGATCGGCAGGCCCTCGCGCAGCAGGTCGTCGTACCAGCCATGCGCGGTGTTGCACGGGATCGCCAGCGCGCTGCACCCGGCCGCGCGCAGCTCGCGCACTCCGCGTTGCAGCCAGGGCAGCGGGTCGGCGCCGCCGGCGAGCTTGCCGCGGGTGCGGTCCGGCACCCTGGGGTCGGACCACAGCACCGCCGGGATATGCGCCTGGTCGCGGTCGGCCGGGGTCAGCAGGGTCAGCCGCAGCATAAACTGGGCGCTGGCCAGCGGCCCCATGCCGCCCAGCACGCCGAGAATCTTGTCGTCGCCGGATATGTCGCTCATGGGGCCATCCTGCCCGATCTTGACGCGCTGGCAAGCCGGCCCCACACCGCCGCGATGATCCAGCCCTTCATCCGCTCCGGCCATCGCGGCGCCCGCGGCCTGTTCCCGGAAAACACGTTGGAGGGCTTCGCCGCCGCGATCAGGCTCGGCGTCACCTCGCTGGAACTCGACGTCGCCATTACCAGCGACGGCGTGGCGATGGTGATCCACGACCCCGAACTGAACCCCGACATCGTCCGCACGCCGGACGGCGCCTGGCTGCCCGCGCGTGGCCCGGCGATCTGCACGCTGACCGCCGCCGAACTGGCCCGCTACGATGTCGGCCGGCTGCGGCCCGGCAGCGCGCTCGCCGCGCTCTACCCGCAGCAGACCCCGAGCGACGGCGCCCGCATCCCTACGCTGGCCGCCGTGCTGGCGCTGGCCGCCCCGGCCGGGGTGGTGGTGGATGTGGAGTTGAAGACGATCCCCGACCGGCCGGAGGTGAGCGTCGCGCCGGCGGTGATGGCCGAGGCGGTGATGGCGGTGCTGGCCGCCGGCCCGGCCGATACCCGCATGGCGATCCGCTCGTTCGACTGGCGTGGCCTGCGCCATCTGCGCGCTCATCACCCGGCGATGCCGCTGGTCTACCTCACCAGCCCGTCCACGGTGGCCGCCTCGGCGCTGTGGTGGGACGGCACCGCCTGCACCGGCTCGGTCCCCGCCGCAATCGCCGCCGAGGCGCGCGGCGCCGCCTGGCAGGCGGTCTGGGCGCCGCAGCACGACAGCCTGACCCGGACCGACCTGGCCGAGGCGCACGCGCTGGGTCTCGGCGTGGTGCCGTGGACGGTCAACGCGCCGGTGGATATGGCGCGATTGATCGACTGGGGGGTGGACGGGCTGTGCACCGATCGGCCGGATTTGCTGCCGAAGTAAGCGAAAGCAGCCTTCCCTTCACCCCGGTGCGAGAAAATTCGCCGTCGTCGAGGCCCGCGACACCAGCGCCCGGATTGCCGGGTTCTGCGGTGCGTCGCATGCCGTCAGTGCCTCCATCGGCAGGAAATATTCGTGCGGGTGCGGCACCTGGTTCTGCGCGAAGCCGTCGTAATGGCGTTTTTTCAGCGCATACATCACCCTGATGTCGCGCACCGGCAGGATCAGCGGCAGGCTGGGCGGCTGGCGGATGACGCCGGTTGCCTGCCAGCGCGGGGTCGGGTCGTTCTGGGTGACCGGCGCCAGCAACCACGGCACCGGGCAGACCGCCAGCAGCGAATGGGTGCTGGGCGCGAAGCGGGAGCGTTTGTCCAGCAGGTTCTGCAGCGAACCGCAGGCCTCGATGGCGAAGATGTCGGCGAATGGTTCCTCGGCGGTGCCGCCGAAATGCAGCCAGAGCCCATCCGGCAGGGTGCGCAACCGGTCGCTGCCCGGCAGTTTCAGGAACGGGTGGTTGGAGCTTGCCACCTCGGCCGGCCGGCCGCGCAACCAGTTGTCCCGTCCCGCTCCCGCTTTCGACAAGCCGGGCGGCCGCTGTGGCCATTGCCGAAGCCTCGCCCTCACCAGGGCATCAAGCGACCGAAATGCGTCCATGCGTCAATCTCCGCGCCCGCCGAGCGTTATGGCCGGGTTACAGCCGTATGCTAACTCTCGTGCCGATCAACAACAATTGTGTTGTGTTTGTTTTTGAAAAAAACTCCTATGGCGGGGAGGGTTTTGAGGAGTAATCAGGAATATAAATAGCGTGCAATTTCCGTTAACTTGCGTCAATGGTGCGCGTCTTCTTTTTACAGAATTTGCGGTAATTTTGGAGAATTTACCGAGTCAATTGAATTTGTTGTAACCGATACCTAATATTTAGAGTCAGTCTGTTGATATGATTCAATTTAATCTTAAATTAACGAATTTGGACGGGAAAATCGGACGACGATTTAACGCAACAAAACTTTGCAAATTGCCCTCCGCACCCCTCGATGCAGGGCAAATTCGCCGCCGAGGCCCGATGAGGCGGCGTTGCGGGCAGGTTTTGGTTGCGGCTTTCAATCGATGCCGTAGGATGTCGCAGTGCCCTTCCGATTCGTTCATACCGCCGATATCCACCTCGATTCCCCGCTCCGTTCGCTGGCGTTGCGCGACCCGGCCTTGGCCGAACTGGTCGGCGACGCATCGCGCCGGGCCTTCACCGGCATCATCGATCTGTGCCTGGCCGAGGCGGTCGATGCGCTGCTGATCGCCGGCGACCTGTATGACGGCGAGCAGACCTCGATGAAGACGGCGCTGTTTCTCGCCGGCCAACTGCGCCGGCTGCACGAAGCCGGCATCCCGACCTTCATCATCCGCGGCAACCACGACGCGCTGTCGCGGGTCACCCGCGAGTTGACGCTGCCGGACACGGTGAAGCTGTTCGGCGGCCGGGCCGAGGCGGTGGCGCTGGAGCGGGCGCCCGGCGAGCTGCCGGTGATCATCCATGGCCTGAGCTTCGCCCGGTCGCATGCGCCGGACGGGTTGCTGCCGCAGTACCGCGCACCGCAGGCCGGCGCCATCAATATCGGCATGATGCACACCAGCCTCGACGGCGCGCCGGGCCACGACCCGTACGCGCCGTGCGCCGCCGCCGATCTGCTGGCTTCGGGGTTCGACTACTGGGCGCTCGGTCATATTCACCGCCGGGCGGTGATCGAGGGCGCCTGCACGGTGGTGATGCCGGGCATGCCGCAGGGCCGCGATATCGGCGAGGCGGGGCCGAAATCGGTCAGCCTGGTGAGGATCGAGGATGACCGCACGGTCCATGTCGCGCAGCACCCGACCGGCATCGCCCAGTTCGAGCGCGCCGCAGTCGACCTGTCCGGGATCGACGACTGGCGCGACCTGCTGCACGCCGCCGCCGCGGCACTGCGGGCACTGCGGGCGTCGGTGGCCGCCGAACACCTGATCGTGCGGCTCGCGCTGGCCGGCGCCACGCCGCTTGCCTGGCGCCTGCGCCGCGACGCCGACCAGGTGCAGGCGGAACTGAACGCGATCGCGGCGGAACTGCCGGGCTGCTGGATCGACAGCGTCGAGACCGCGCTGGTCAGCCTGCCGGCGCTGGCCGAGCAGCCCGGCGCGGACGGCTCGGCGGTTGCCGAGTTGCAGCGCCTGATCGGCAGCGACATCCTGCCGGCCGCGTCCTATCAGCGTGCGCTGGCCGAGATTGCCGACGAGTTGCGCGGCCAGTTGCCGCCGGAGTGCCGGCACCTGCTCGGCACCGATGCGGAGCAGGCACGGCGTGCCCTGGCGGCACTGGCGCGGGACGGGGTGCAGGACGTGCTGGCCCGCCTCCAGGCCGTCCCGGACCGCGAGGCGCCCTGATGCGGCTGCGCCGGCTTGACCTCACACGCTATGGCCGCTTCACCGACGACAGCATTGATTTCGGCCCGGCGACGGCCGGCGCGCCCGATCTGCATGTCGTCTACGGCCCCAACGAGGCCGGCAAGTCCACCGCGCTGGCCGCCTATCTCGACCTGCTGTTCGGCATCGAGACCCGCAGCCGCTATAATTTCCGCCACCCCTACGAGACGATGCGGATCGGCGCGGTGCTGGAAACCGAGGCCGGGCCGCAGGCCTTTATCCGCATCAAGAAGCGCCAGGCCAGCCTGCTCGACGCCGGCGAACACCCGTTGCCGGAGGCGGCGCTGCTCGGGGCGCTCGGCGGGCTCGACCGGGCGAGCTACCAGGCGATGTTCTGCCTCGACGACGACACGCTGGAGGCCGGCGGGCGGGGCATCCTGGAGAGCCGCGGCGAGCTGGGGCAGTTGCTGTTCGCCGCCAGCGCCGGCCTCGCCGAACTCAGCCAGACGCTGGAGCGGCTGCGGACCGAGGCCGATCAGTTCCACCGCCCCTACGCGCGCGCCAGCACGCTGGTCCAGTTGAAGGCCCAACTGGTGGCGCTGCGGGCCGAACGCGAGCAAC
The DNA here is from genome assembly GCA_035497095.1 of Acetobacteraceae bacterium. GTDB lineage: Bacteria > Pseudomonadota > Alphaproteobacteria > Acetobacterales > Acetobacteraceae > 70-18. The sequence goes on from DATJEA010000428.1 coordinate 5,883, forward strand.
TGGATACCGTCGCCTCGCAGCACCACCAACTGGCGGCCCGCCGCGACGCCGACCTGGCAGTTTACGAGGCGGCGCGGGCGGCGCAGATGCAGCAACGGACCCGCATCGAGACGCTGCAACGCCAGCTCGCCGCGCTGCCGCATCTGCTGGCGGTGCAGCGACTGCGCGCCGAACTGGACGGCCTCGCCGACCTGCCGGCGCCGCCGGCCGGCTGGGCGGCGGAACTGCCGCAATTGCAGCGTGACGATGTGGAACTGGCGACCCGCGCCGCCGGGATCGAGGCCGAAATCATCGAGCGCACCGCACGCCGCGACGCGATCGTCCTCGACAGCGCTGCCGGGCTGGCATCGCGGTTCGAGGACCTCGCCGAAGCGCGCGCCCGCCATGTCACCGCCGATCTCGACATCCCGAGCCGTCGCGCCGAGCTGCTGGCGGCCGAGGCGGCGATCGCGGCGGTTCTGGCGCGGCTCGGCAGGGAGGGCGAGACCGATCCCGGCCGCCTGGTGCTGCCGGCGAAACTGGCCGCGAAGCTGGAGCGACTGGCGGCGGATCGGTCCGGCATCGCCGCCCGGCTGGCGCTGGCCCAGCGCGAACATTCCGCCGCCCTCCAGCGTCTCACCGAGGCGCGACAGGCAGCGCAGCAGGCTGGCGGCGGCGATCCGCAGCGCGAGACCCGTCTGCGCCATCTGGCCGCCGCCGCCACGGCGCTGCGCGACAGCGACCACGCCATCCGCCATCGCGCCGCCGAGCGCAGCCTCGCCGCCGCCCGGCTGCGACTGGATGGCGCGCTGGCGGCGCTGCGTCCCTGGACCGGCACGCCGGCGGAACTGGCCGGCATGACCGTCCCCGATGCCGCCCGCATCGCTCGCTGGAGCGCGGCGGTTGATGCCGCACAGCGTGACGCCGACGCCCAGGCGGCCAGGCTGGCGGCGCTCGACGCCGAGATTGCCGGGTTGCAGGACGAGCGCGCCGCGATGGGCGCCGAACTCGGCCTGATCACCGACCAGGAGGCCAAGGCGGTGCGCGCCGCGCGGGACACCGCCTGGGCCGCGCACCGGCTGCGGCTGGAGGCCGACAGTGCCGATGCGTTCGCGGCTGCGATGCGGCGCGACGATGCGGCGATGGCGGCGCGGCTGGGCCATCAGGCCGACGCCGCCAGGCTGCGGCAACTGGCGCAGACGCTGGCCACCCGCACCGCCGAGCGGCAGCGGGTCGACGGCCTGCTGCGCGCCAACAGCGCCAGCCGGGCGACGCTGGCCGCCGAGATCGCCGAGACCGTCGCCGCCGGCCTGCCCGGCCTGCCCGGCACGCTGACCCCGGCGGCACTCGACGCCTGGCTGGCCCGGCGCGCGGCGGCGCTGGACATCTGCGAGCAGCTTGGTCTGGCCGAGGCCGAGCGGCAGGCCGCCGAGCAGGATGGCGCCCGGCTCGCCGCCGCATTGCGCGACGCGCTGGCGCGGCTCGATCTGTCGCCCGACCCGCAGGCGCCCGCGCTGCTGGCGGCAGCCGAAGCCGCGCTGGCCGAGGCGGCGACCCACACGGCATTGCGCGACGCCGTCGGCAAGGCCCAAACCGACGTCGCCGAACGCGCCCATGCCTTGCAGGCCGCAGCCCACGAGGATACCGCCTGGAATGCCGCCTGGGCCGCCGCCTGCGCCGCCTGCTGGCTCGGCGGCGCCGACCCCATCCCGGACCCGGACGAGGCGGCCGCGCTGCTACTGGCCGCGCGCGAGCTGCCGGCGCTGCTGCAACAGCGCCGCGACCTTGCCACCCGCATCGCCGCGATGACCGAGGATCAGGCCCGGTTCGCCGACCAGATCGCCGCCCTCGCGGCGCAACTCGACCTGCCGCCCGAAGCATCGCCGCTGCTGCTGGCCGATCGGCTGGCCGCGCGCATCCAGGCGGCGCGCGAGGCCGAGGCGCTGCATGTCCGCGCCGTGGCCGAGCTTGCCGCCAGCCACGAGCAGCGCCGCACGCTGGCCCAGGCTCAGGCCGGCCATGCCGCCCGCAAGACCGCGATGCTGGAGTTCTTCGCCGTCGCCACACTCGACGAGGTGGCCGACCGGCTGCGTGCGGTGGCGCGCAAAGCCGAGTTGCAACAGCGCGCCGCCGAGGCCGCCGCCACGCTGGCCGACACGCTGGGCAGCCCCGCCGATCCGGCCACCGAGGCGATGCTGGCCGCCTTGTCGCGGGACGCGCTGCAAGCCGAGTTGCAGGGCCTGCGCGCCGAGGCCGAGGCGCAGGACGCGCATCTGCGCGAGCTGTTCGCCCGGAGCCGCGACTCCAGCGAGAAAATCGCCGCGATCGGCGGCGACGACGCGGTGGCGCGGATCGAGCTGCGCCGGCAGACCACGCTGCTGGAGATCGAGCAGGCCACCACCCTGCATCTTCGCCTGCGCGCCGGCATCCTGGCCACCGAGATGGCGCTCGGTGTCTATCGCGAGCAGCATCGTAGCGAGATGATGGCACGGGCCGGGGCCGCCTTCGCCACCATCAGCCGCGGCGCCTACAGCGGTCTGGCGTCAAGAGCGGAGCGGGACAGCGAGGTGCTGATCGCGCTCGGCGCCGATGGCACCTCCAAGCTCGCCGACGATCTGTCGAAGGGCACCCGCTTCCAGCTCTATCTGGCGCTGCGCGCCGCCGGCTATCAGGAATTCGCCGCCGTGCATCGCGCGGTGCCGTTCATCGCCGACGACATCATGGAGACCTTCGACGACCTGCGCGCCGAGGAAACCTTCCGCGTGCTCGGCGACATGGCCCGCGTCGGCCAGGTCATCTATCTCACCCATCACCGGCATCTCTGCGACATCGTCAAAACCGTGGTGCCGCAGGCGCGGCTGCATACCCTGCCGGCCTAGCCCGCGCCCGGCCCGGATGCCTGTGCTACGCCGCCACCACGTAATACGGCGCGCCGAGCAGCACCAGGCCGCTCGACAGCATGCCGATGGTGAGCGCGCCCATCAGCGTGCCGGGGATGTTCGGGTGGCCGGGCTCGAACATCGTCATGCCCAGCAGCACCGCCGCCAGCCCGGCGGCCACCGCCAGCGCCAGCGCCGGCGCGTGGCCCTGCTGCACCAGGAGCCCGGCCGCTACCGCGGCGAGGCTGGCGACGTTGGCGAATGACAGGTCGAGTTCGGCTGCGGTCAGCGCCAGTGCGAAGCCGGCGGCCAGGATGGCGATGATGCTGATCTGCTTGGCGATGCCGAGCAGGTTGCCGAGGGCGAGAAAGTTGTCCGCCGTCGCGGCGAAGCCGGCGAACAGCGCGAGAGCCGCCAGCGCGGTGCCGTAGCGCTTGACGATGCCGCGCCAGTCACCGGTCATCCAGCGCCTGCGACAATTCCAGCCCGGCGCTGCGGAACCGCTGGTACAGGCCGTACAGCCGGGTCGCCTCGGCATGCGCGGCCTCGTCCGGCTGCCAGGCCGCCGTGCCGCCGGCCAGCCCGGCCTGCGCCGCGGCCAGATCGGCGAACTGTCCCAGCCCGATCCAGGCCAGCAGCGCCGCGCCGGTGATGCCCGGTTCCTCGGCCGCCGCGCGGCGCACCAGGCAGCCCAGCACGTCGGCGCGCAGCTGGCACCACAGCTCGGAGCGCGCGCCGCCGCCGGCGATCAGCAGTTGCGAGAACCCGGCGCCGCCCAGCAGATCACGATCGGCGAACGCGACGCCCAGCAGCACCGCGCGCGCCAGTTCGGCTGGGCCGTGGCTGTGATGCAGGCCGATGAAGCCGCCGCGCGCCTGCGGCTGCCAGCCCGGCGCCCGCTCGCCGGAAAGCGCGGGCAGGAACAGCAGCGGCGGCGCCTGTGGATCGGCGACCTCCGCCAGCGCGCTGATCGCGGCGGCATCGGCCATGCCGAGCACCCCGGCCAGCCAGGACAGGCAGCCGGCGCCGGCATTGCTGGGGCCGCCGATATGAAACACCTCCTCGCCCCAGGGCAGGCTGACCAGCCCCGGTGCCTGCACCGGGCTCGCGGTCAGTACGCCGCCGGCATCGGTGGTGCCGCTGATCAGATAGGCGTCGCCGGGCCGCAAGGCGCCGGCGCCGATGCTGCCGCACCAGGTGTCCATGCTGCCGGCGAACACCGGCAGGCCGGCCACCCAGTCCGGCGCGCCGTCCGGCGGATGCCGCACATGACCGACCAGGTCCCACGGGTTCAGCACGTCCGGCAGCAGGCTGGGGTCGATGCCGGCCTGGCGGAACAGCGCCAGCGAGCGGACCTTGCCGGCGTAGCGCGGGCGGCACTTTTCCATCGCCCAGGCGTTGCCGATGCGGTCGCAGCTGGCGCGGCCGGTGAGCCGCATCGCCAGCCAGTCCTTCGGCTGCAACACATGCCTCGTGGCCGCCAGCACCGCCGGTTCGTGCCGCGCCACCCAGGCCAGCCGGGCCAGCGGGTGATAGGCGTTCATCGCCGTCCAGCCGTCACCGACCGACTCGGCCAGCAGCGCCGCCTGCTCCGCCGCCCGGCCGTCGGTGAAGCACAGCGCCGGGCGCAGCGGCGTGCCGGCGGCGTCGGTCAGCACCTGGCTGCGGGTGAAGCCGGACAGCCCGATGCCGGCCACCTCGGCATCGGGCAGATCGGCCAGCACCTCGCCCAGCGCCCGCCACCAATCGTGCGGATCGGCCTCGTCGCCGATGCGATGCGCGCGCGCCGCCAGCGCCACGGTCTGCCCGTCGGGCAGCACCAATGCGGCGCGCAGCGAGGTGCCGCCGAGGTCGATCGCCAGGACTGTCTGCATGATGCCCGGCAGGTTAAAGCAACCTTCCGGTGCGGCAAGCGGTCGGGTGCCGGCGGGGCCTGTCGCGGTGTTGCGATGACGCGCTAGGGTGACGGCGCCGTATCTCTGGAAGGAACCGCCATGCAGCCGTCAGACGCCGTCTATCCCAGCCTGGCCGATCAGCCGGTATTCATCACCGGCGGCGCCAGCGGCATCGGCGCCGCGATGGTGCGCCATTTCGCCGCCCAGCGCAGCCGGGTGGCCTTCGTCGACATCCAGCGCGAGGCCGGCGCCGCGCTGGCCGAGGAGATCGCTGCCCTGGGCCAGCCGAAGCCGCTGTTCCTGCCCTGCGACCTGCACGACATCGCGGCGTTGCGGGCGGCGGTGGCGCAGGCCGCCGGCGAGTTGGGCAATTTCACCGTGCTGGTCAACAACGCGGCGCATGACGACCGGCACGACTGGCGCAAGGTCACGGTGGAGTATTGGGATGAGCGGCTGGCGGTGAATCTGCGCCACCAGTTCTTCGCCATCCAGGCGATCGCACCGCTGATGATCGCCGCCGGCCGCGGCTCGATCATCAATTTCGGCTCGGTCTCCTGGCGCGTTTCCACCGGTGGCATGCCGGCCTACACCACCTCCAAGGCCGGCGTGGAGGGGCTGACCCGCAGCTTCGCCCGCGATCTGGGCGGCCACGGCATTCGGGTCAACTGCGTCATCCCCGGCTGGATCATGACCGAGCGGCAGCGTGCGCTGTGGGTGACGCCGGAGGCCGAGAAGAACACGCTGGCGGCGCAATGCCTGAAGCAGTTGCTGTATCCGGCCGATCTGGCCCGCATGGTGCTGTGGCTGGCCGCCGAGGACAGCCGGATGTGCACCGCCCACACCTGGCATGTCGACGCCGGGCGTGGCTGATCAGACCAGGCCGCGCAGCGCCGCCACCACACCCTCGATCACCGGCCTCCACTCGCCCCGCGCCGGTTGCCGGAACAGCGTCGCGGTGGGGTACCACGGGCTGTCGCTGCGCCGTTGCAGCCAGCGGAAATCGGCGGCGAATTGCAGCATGACGAAGATCCTGCACCCCATCGCCCCGGCCAGATGGGCAACCGAGGTGCAGGACGACACCACCACGTCCATCTGCGCGATCAGCGCCGCGGTCTCGGCGAAATCGGTCAGCTCGTCGGCGTAGCTGGCATGGCCGGCGATGGCGGCGCGATCCTCCGGCGCGATCACCTTGTGCAGCACATGCAATTCGGCGCCGGTGGCGGCCAGCGCTGGCAGCAGCGCCTCGGGCGGTACCCGCCGCAGATGGCCGCGCGGCGTGGCCGGATCGCCGCTCCAGGCGACGCCGACCCGCAGCCGCCGATGCGGCCCCAGCCGCGCCGCCCAGCCGGCCACCAGTGCCGGGTCGGGGCGCAGATACGGCACCTCGGCCGGGATGCTGGCGAGCGTGGTGCCGAGCGCCAGCGGCAGGCTCAGCAGCGGGGTTTGCAGGTCGTGCGGCGGCAACGGCGCGCCGTCATCCACCACCGCGTCGGCCAGCCCATCCAGCAGCCGCAGCAGCGGCGGCGGCACCGCCAGCACCAGCCGCTTCGCCCGGCCGCGCAGCAGCGGCGCGTAGCGCACGAATTGCAGGATGTCGCCGAACCCCTGCTCGGCACGCAGCAGCAGCGTGCGGCCGGCAAGCTCCGGGCTGCCGAGCCAGAGTGGCGCGCGCGGCGGCGCATCGCCGGCCTGGGGCAGTTGGTGGCGACACTCATAGGCTGCCCAGCCGGCCTCGTACTCCCCCAGCAGCAGCAGCGCGCCGGCCTCGCCGAACCGGGCGTCGGCGTTGTCCGGTTCGAGCGCCAGGCAGGCGCGGCACGCGGCCAGCACCTCATGCGGCCGCTCCAGCAGCGCCAGCGCCGCGGCGCGATGCCGCCAGCCGGTGGCGGCCGCCGGGTGATCGGCCAACGGTACCGCCTCCAGCACCGCCAGCGCCTCCTCCGGCCGATCCAGCAGCAGCAACTCGGTGGCGGCGTTGGCCAGCGCCGGGCAGGGGTCCGGCAGCCGCAGCGCCGCCTCCCGGAACAGCGCCAGCGCCCCCGCGTGGTCGCCCGCCTCATGCCGCTCGCCGGCCTGCCGATGTAGCGCAGCAGCATCCGGCGGCGCCGCCCCGGCCGGGCAGCCGGCCAGCGCCCGACGAAACCCCGGATCGCCCGGCCGCAGCCGCAACGCCTCGCGCCAGCAGCCGGCGGCCTCGGCCGGCAGCCCGGCGCGGCGC
>DATJEA010000429.1:0-5041 GCA_035497095.1 Acetobacteraceae bacterium
CATCGTGCGATGCCCGGAAAGCCGCGAATTGTTCGGCGACATGTCGGTGCGCGAGAATCTCGATCTCGGCGGCCAGCATAACCCGCCGGCCGAGACCGCGCGGCAGATCGACTGGCTGTTCGGGCTGTTCCCGATTTTGCAGGAACGCCAGGGCCAGGCGGCGCGCACGCTGTCCGGCGGCGAGCAGCAGATGCTGGCGATCGCCCGCGCGCTGATGATGCACCCCAAGCTGCTGATCCTCGACGAGCCGACGCTGGGTCTCGCGCCGGTGATCCTGGAGTTGCTGTCCAAGGCGCTGACGCTGCTGCGGCAGACCACCGACATCACCATCCTGCTCGGCGAGCAGAACGTCACCTTCGCGCTGCCGCATGCCGATCGGGTGTATGTGCTGGAGCATGCGCGGATCGTCTGGGAGGGCAATCCGGCGCGCTTCGCCGAGGAGGCCGGGGCCGGGTATCTGTAGGGCTTCGCGCTCAGTCAGGCGGTTTCGGGCGGCGTAGACGGGGCGACGCGCAGGCGGGGCCGAAGGGAGTGTGTTCTTTTTTGAGAGAAAGAGCCAAAAAACTTTCATCCGCCTTGCAACTGCGAGGCGCGGGAGACTGCGGAGTCTCCAAAACGAATGGAAAGTTTTTTTGCTTCTTTTTGTTCACAAAAAGAAGATCTTCCTTGCCCCCCGCCGCTGGGCATCGCCACGCACGCGCCAAGAGCCTTCATGGCATCCGCCGCGGATCGAACGCGTCGCGCACCGCCTCGCCGATGAAGATCAGCAAGGTCAGCACCCCGCCCAGCACCAGAAACGCGGTGATGCCGAGCCACGGCGCCTGTAGGTTGTTCTTCGCCTGACTCACCAGTTCGCCCAGCGACGGCGAGCCAGGCGGCAGGCCGAAGCCGAGGAAATCCAGGCTGGCCAGGATGGTCACCGAGCCGGACAGCGTGAACGGCAGGAAGGTGAGCGTCGCCACCATCGCATTGGGCAGGATATGCCGCCACATCACCGCCAGGTCGGACACGCCGAGCGCCTTCGCCGCGCGCACATATTCCAGGTTCCGCCCGCGCAGAAACTCCGCCCGCACCACCCCGGTCAGCGCCATCCAGGAGAACAGCAGCAGAAACCCCAGCAGAATCCAGAAGCTCGGCGCAATCACGCTGCCCAGGATGATCAGCAGATAAAGCTGCGGCATGCCGTTCCAGATCTCGATAAAGCGCTGGAACAGCAGGTCGGTCAGCCCGCCGCGATAGCCCTGGATCGCCCCGGCGGCGATGCCGATCGCCGAGGCGATGATGGTCAAGGTGAAGCCGAACAGCACCGAAATGCGAAACCCGTAGATCACCCGCGACAGCACGTCGCGCGCCTGGTCATCAGTGCCGAGCAGGTTCTGCCACGAGGGCGCGGTGGGCGCCGAGCCAGGCAGATGCAGCACGATCGTATCGTAATGATACGGTATCGCCGGCCACAGCATCCAGCCATGCGCGCGGATCGCCGCCTGCACGTCGGCCGCCGAATAATCCGCCTCGGTCGGCAGGAATTCCGCCCCGAACGTGTCCTCGCTGTAGTCGTGCAGCACCGGGAAATACCAATGCTGGTTGAACCGCACCAGCAGCGGCCGGTCATTGGCGATGAACTCGGCAAACAGGCTCAGCACGAACAGCACCATGAAGATCCACAGCGACCAGTAGCCCCGCCGATGCGCGCGGAACACGCTGAGCCGGCGCCGAGTGAGCGGCGACATCGCCATCCGCTATTGCCGCCGCTCGAAATCGATCCGCGGATCGACCAGCGTGTACATCATGTCGCCAATGATCTGCAGCAGCAGCCCGAGCAGCGTGAAAATATACAGCGTGCCGAACATCACCGGATAATCCCGCCGTATCGCCGACTCGAACCCCAGCAGCCCCAGCCCATCCAGCGAGAACACGATCTCGATCAGCAATTGCGAGCTGAACAGCATCGAGATGAACGCGGCAGGGAACCCGGCCACGATCAGCAGCATCGCGTTGCGGAACACGTGCCGATACATCACCCGCCGCTCGCTCGCCCCCTTGGCCCGCGCGGTCACCACGTATTGCTTGCGGATTTCATCGAGGAAGCAGTTCTTGGTCAGCATGGTCAGGCTGGCGAACCCGCCCACCACCAGCGCCAGGGTCGGCAGCACCATGTGCCACATATAGTCCAGCGCCCGCTCCGGCCACGGCCAGCCCGCCGAGCCGGGGCTCACCAGCCCGCGCAACGGAAACCACTGCACGAAGCTGCCGCCGGCGAACAGCACCACCAGCAGAATCGCGAACAGAAACCCCGGCACCGCGTAGCCCACCAGCACCGCCGCCGAGGTCGCCACATCGAACCGGCTGCCGTCCCGCACCGCCTTGGCGATACCGAGCGGAATCGACACGAAATAGATCAGCAGCGTCGACCACAGCCCGATCGAGATCGACACCGGCATCTTCTCGCCGATCAGATGGATCACGCTGTCATCGCGAAAGAAGCTGCGGCCGAAGTCAAACCGCAGATAATTCCCCACCATGTCGAGAAACCGCTCGCCGGCCGGCTTGTCGAACCCGAACATCTTGTTGATCTGCGCCACCAGATGCGGGTCCAGCCCGCGCGCGCCGCGATACGGCCCCTCGGTGCTGGCCGGCGCCACCTCGGCCGTGCCGCCGCCGGTAAGCCTGCCCATGGTGTCGCCGCCCCGCCCCCGCAACTCGGCGATCATCTGCTCCACCGGCCCGCCAGGCGCGAACTGCACCACGGCGAAATTGATCGCGATGATACCGAACAGCGTCGGGATAACCAGCAACAGCCGGCGGATCAGATAAGCGCCCATCAGGAAGCAAGCACTTCTTTTTGTGAACAAAAAGAAGCTTTTTCATTCGCCTTGCAACGGCTTTGGGGTGGATACACCAACCTCTCCACCCCCAAGCCGTGGCAAGGCGATTGAAAAGTTTGTTGGTCCTTTTTTTCAAAAAAGGACTGCTTGCTTTTGTCCCCTGTCACTTCCCGGCGCGCCGTGCCGCCTCGGTGAGCTCCGACAGCACCGGGTCGATCCACCACGAGTTGAGCTCCAGCCCGGTCCGCACCGGCTGCGCCGGCCGCCCGAACCGGTTCCAATACGCCACCCGCACACCTTGCAGATGCCATTGCGGCACCATGTACCAGCCCCACAGCAGCACCCGGTCCAGCGCGTGCGTGGCCGCCAGCAGCGCCGCGCGATCCGGCGCCGCCACCACCTTGTGTACCAGCGCGTCCACCACCGGGCTGCACACCCCCATCAGATTGTCGCCGCCGACCTGCTTGGCCGAGCCGCAGGTCCAGAAGCCGATCTGCTCGTTGCCCGGGCTTTCCGATTCCGGAATCACCGTCACCGTCATGTCGTAGTCGTAGTTATCCATCTGCCGCTGATACTGCGCCGGATCGACGGTCCGCACCCGCGCGGTGATCCCCAGCCGCCCCAGCCACTGCACATAGGGCAGCGCCACCCGCTCGAACGCCGCCTGGGACAGCAGGATCTCGAACTGGAACGGCTGCCCCTCGGCGTTCACCAGCTTGCGATCATGCACATGCCAGCCGGCCTCGCGCAGCAGCGCCAGCGCCGCGGTCAACTGGGCGCGGTTGTTGCCGCGCCCATCGGTCACCGGCAGCTTGAACGGCTCGGTGAACAGGGTGGCCGGCAACTGGTCGCGGAACGGCTCCAGCAGCGCCAGCTCGGCGCCCTGCGGCACGCCGGACGAGGCCAGGTCGCTGTTACTGAAATAGCTCTCGGTGCGGGTATAGGCGTCGAAGAACAGATTGGCGTTCTCCCACTCGAAATCGAACACCAGAGCCAGCGCGTGCCGCACCCGTACATCCTTGAACAGCGGCCGCCGCGTGTTCATCGCGAAGCCCTGCATGCCGGTCGGCAGCCGATGCCGCAGCATCTCCTTCTTCACCAGCCCGCGCGCGACGGCCGGAAAGTCATACGCGGTGGCCCAGTCCTTCGACGACTGCTCGGTGCGAAAATCCACCTGCCCAGCCTTGAACGCCTCCAGCGCCACCGTCGCGTCGCGGAAATATTCGGTCCGGATGGCGCCGAAATTGGCCAGCCCCTTCGCGGTCGGCAGGTCCTTGGCCCAGTAATCCGCCACCCGCTCCAGCACCAGATGCCGCCCGAACTCGAACGCCCCCACCTTGTACGGCCCCGAGCCAAGCGGCGGATCGGTCAGCGGCTTGCTGAAATCCCGCCCCTTCCACCAATGCTCCGGCAGCACCGCCAACTGCCCCAGGATCATCGGCAATTCCCGGTTGGCGGCCTTGAAGTGGAACGTCACCTGCCGCTCGCCATCCACCGTCACATGGTCCACGCCGCTGTAGTACTGCGAATAATTCGGCCGACCATCCTTGCGCAGCGTATTGAACGTCCAGGCGACATCCTCGGCAGTCACCGGCGTGCCATCATGGAACCGCGCCTCGGGCCGCAGCACGAAGGTCACCGACATGCCATCCGGCGCCACCGCGACGCTCTGGCACAAATGGCAATACATCGCCTCCGCCTCATCGGCGTTGGCCCGCATCAGCGTATCCCACACCTGGCTGATGCCGCTGGCGGCGCTGCCGCGCACGATGAACGGATTGAAACTGTCAAACGTGCCGACCGTGCTGAGCGTCACACTGCCGCCCTTCGGCGCGTCCGGATTGACATAGGGGAAATGCGTGAACCCCACCGGCAGCTTCGGCGCCGCCATCAGCGACAGCGCATCGCTGCGAGCCTGCGCCAGACCCGGCGCCGCCAGCAGCAGCGCCATCAGCAAACCGCCGATCCAGACCCGCATCAGTTTCTCCCCGTTGGCCATAGCATTATCGCACGGCGGCGGGGCAGAACAGGGAAGCGGTTCTTTTTTGAAAAAAAGAACCAAAAAACTTCTACCCGCCTGCGGCAGGCGCCCAGCGGAAGCCGCCTACACTCCAATGGATAAAAAGTTTTTTTGCTTCTTTTTGTTCACAAAAAGAAGACCTTGCTACCCTTCGAGCAGCGCCATCGCCGGCCCCAGCAGCCGCGTATCCCCCACC
>DATJEA010000430.1:0-6326 GCA_035497095.1 Acetobacteraceae bacterium
AATAACGCAGCGCCACGTGCCTGCTGTTCTCGCGGGTCTTGGCCTGATCGCGGTACCAGTAATAGTGGTAGATCAGCGCGCCATCCACCTCGCCGGCATTGACCGCCTTCATCGCGGTGCTGTTGCCGCGATACGGCACCACGTTGGCCTTCATGCCCTTCAGCCAGGCCTCGGTTGCCTCCGGGCCCTTCAGTTGCAGCAAGGCGCTGACGATGGCCTGGAAATCGGCGCCGCTCGGCGATGCGGCCCAGCGGCCCTTCCATTCCGGTTTGGCGAGATCGAGCAGCGAGGCCGGAAGCTGCGCCTGGCTCAGCTTGCGGGTGTCATAGGCGAACACCGTGCTGCGCGCGGCGATCCCGATCCAGTTGCCGTTCGGCGCGCGGAATTGCGCCGGCACCTCGTCCACCACCTTTTGCGACAATTTGGCGAACAGGCCGGCATTGTCCACCAGCACCATCGCCGGCGAGTTCTCGGTGAGGAACAGGTCGGCCGGCGACGCCTTGCCCTCCTGCACGATCTGGTTGCCCATCGCGGTGTCGCTGCCGTCGCGCAGCGTGACCTCGACGCCGGTCTGCTTGGTGAAGCCGGCGGCCCAGGCTTTGGTGAGGCTGGCGTGCTGCGCGTTGTAGACGGTGATGCTGTCGGCGGCGCGGGCGATCCACGGCGTGAACAGCGGCACCGTCAGCAGCGTGGCGGGCGCGGCCAGGGCGAAGGAGCGGCGGGAAAGTTTCATGCAGACCTCATGCTGTGTATCGCTATTGCGAATTAGTCGCACTTAGCATGGCGGGATGCGCTTGGGAAGCGGCGGCGTCGGTCTCCGGTATCGCCTAGCCGATCAGGAACCAGAGCCGGAACAGCAGCGTCTCCGGCCAGTTCTGGCGGCGCAGGCCGGGCAGCCGCAGCGCCGCCAGCCGGGCGCGCCAGCCGTGCTGCAAGGCCGCGTCCAGCCGGGCGATATCGGCCCGCGCGGCGGCGCTCAGCAGGTCCGGTTGCGCTGCCAGCGCCGCCACATGCTGGCGCAGCACGCCCATGAACACCGTCGGCCCGCGCCATAATGCCGCCACCGCGCGCCGTGTGGTGGAGGGCGGCGCGCCCACCAGGTTGTTGCCATGCTGGCGGTAGAGCAGCACCGGTTCGTCATCCTGCACGATGGCGCCGCCGGCGGCGGTCACCAGCAGATAGCACCACCAGTCATGCAGCGACGCCGGTGACGGCGTGCTGCGGGCCAGCAGGCGCAACGCGGCGCGGTTCAGCATCACGGTGCAGCCGGTGGCCAGGTTCTGGGTCAGCGATGCCGGGAAGCCGGGCCGGCGGGCCGGCGGGCCGGAGACGCCGATCCGGCGCAATTCGGCATCGACCAGCACCTGCCGGGCGCAGTACAGCATCGGCCGGTCGGCTGCGGTCCGCTCCAGCGCGGCCAGGCCGCGGGCGAGTTTTTCCGGCAGCCAGACATCGTCCTGGTCGACGAAGGCGGCGGCATGGTTGGCCGCATCGGCCGCGGCCCCGCGCAGCAGCGCCATGAAGCTCGCGGTGGCGCCGAGATGCTGCCCCGAATCGGCCAGGCACTGGCAGCGATCCGGCCCCAATGCGGCGGCGAATGCCTGCATCAGCGCCACGGTCTCGTCCGACGAGCCGTCATCGCGCCAGATCAGCCGCCACTGCGCATGGGTCTGCGCCAGCAGGCTGTCCAACTGGGCGGCGAGGAAGCGCGCGCCGTTGAAGGTTGACAGCAGCAGCGCGATTCGCGGGGAGGTGTCGAGCGGGGCCATTGGCCCGGACGTTATACGGGTGTTCGGCGTGGCGCGGGTACCGAAACGTGACCGAATACCGTGCCCACGACCGCGTCAAGCGAAACCCGCCAGTCGGGCAGCCGCAGCCCGAAGCTGGCGTCGAGCGCGGTGCAGTCGAGCCGCGAATCGGCCGGCCGACGCACCGGGGTCGGCCAGTCGGCGGTGGTGATCGCCTCCACCACCGGGGCGGCCAGGCCATGCGCCGAGGCGGCCTGGAACACCGCTTCGGCCAGCCCGTGCCAACTGGTTGCGCCGCTGCCGGCGGCATGGAACACCGCGCCGAATTCCGGCCGCCAGCCCTCCGTCGCCAGCCGGTCGGCGATCGCCAGGATCACCGCCGCGAGATCGGGCGTCGCGGTCGGGCAGCCGATCTGGTCGCCGACCACGCGCAGCCGGTCGGTGTTGCGCGCCGCGTTCAGCATGGTCAGCACGAAATTGCGGCCGACCGCGGAATACACCCAGGCGGTGCGCAGCACGATCGCCCGCGCGCCGGACTGCAGCACCGCGCGCTCGCCGGCCAGCTTGCTGGCGCCGTAGACGCCGATCGGGTTCGGCATGTCGGTTTCCAGATACGGCGCGCCCTTGCTGCCGTCGAACACGTAGTCGGTGGAGATATGGATCAGCGGGATGCCGGCCTCGGCGCAATAGCGCGCCAGCACCCATGGTCCCTCGGCATTGGCGCGCCAGGCCGCGTCGGCATCGGTTTCGGCGCGGTCGACCGCGGTATAGGCGGCGGCATTGACGATCAGCGACGGCGCCAGCCGGGCCAGCAGCGGCGGCAGCGTGGCGGGCTGGTCGAAATCGAATTGCGGCCGCCCGATACCGACCATGCGGCGGTCGCCGGCCATCCGCATCAGCGTCTGCGCCAGTTGCCCGGTGCCGCCCGTCACCAGGATCGGGCCTGCGGCCGCCGTCATGCCTGGTACCATGGGTCGCAGTCCGCCAGCCTGGGCAGGGCGGCGTCCTTGTCGGACAGTATTGCCGCGCCCGGCGCCACCGGCCAGGGCAGCGCGAGGTCGGGATCATCCCAGATCACGCCGCGCTCGCAGTCCTTGTTCCAGACATCGGTGACCTTGTAGATCACCTCGGTATCCGCTTGCAGCGTGCAGAAGCCGTGCAGGAAGCCGCCGGGCACCCATAATTGCCGCCAGTTCTCCGCCGACAACTCGGCGGCGACGTGCTGGCCGTAGGTCGGCGAGCCGGTGCGAATATCCACCGCGACATCCCAGATCGCCCCCTTGACGCAGCGCACCAGCTTGCCCTGCACATGCGGGCCGATCTGGCAGTGCAGGCCGCGGATCACCCCTTTGGCCGCCGACAGGCTGTGGTTGTCCTGCACGAACAGGTCCGCGATGCCGGCGGCGGCGAAGCGGGCGGCGTTGTAGGTTTCGGAGAAAAAGCCGCGCGCATCGCCGAATCGCGGCGGCGTCACCAGCAGCACCTCGGGGATCGCCAGCGGTTCCACCTGCATGGCGCTACTCCTGTTCGCCATCGGCCAGCAGCGTCAGCACCCGGCCGAGTTCGGTCTTGCCCAGCGCCAGCGCCTGCTCGCGCAACTGGTCGGCGTCGATCCAGCCCATGCGGAACGCCACCTCCTCCGGGCAGCCGACCAGCATGCCCTGGCGGCTCTGGATGGTCTGCACGAAGGTCGCCGCCTGCAACAGGCTGTCCGGCATGCCGGCATCGAGCCAGGCGCAGCCGCGCCCGAGCCGCTCCACGTGCAGGCTGCCTTCCTGCATATACATCCGGTTGAGGTCGGTGATCTCCAACTCGCCGCGTGCCGAGGGCTGTACCCGCGCCGCCATCTCGGTCACCCGCTCGTCGTAGAAATACAGCCCGATCACCGCCCAGTTGGACGCCGGGGCGGCCGGTTTCTCGACGATTTCGACCGCTTTTCCGGCCGCATCCATGGTCACCACGCCGTAGCGCTCGGGGTCGCGCACCTGGTAGGCGAACACGGTGGCGCCCTGCGGCCGGGCGGCGGCGGCGCGCAGCGAGACCGACAGATGGTCGGCGAAGATCAGGTTGTCGCCGAGCGCCAGCGCGCAGGGCTGCCCCTCCAGCCAGTCCCGCCCGATATGGAACGCCTGGGCGAGGCCGTCCGGGCTGGGCTGCTCGGCATAGCTGAACCGCACCCCGAGCCGCGTGCCGTCGCCCAGCAGGCGGCGGAACTGCGGCAGGTCGGTGGGGGTGGAGATGATCAGGATGTCGCGGATGCCGGACAGCATCAGTACCGACAGCGGATAGTAGATCATCGGCTTGTCGTAGACCGGCAGCAATTGCTTGCTGGCGGCCAGCGTCATCGGATGCAGCCTTGTGCCGGAGCCGCCGGCCAGCAGGATGCCCTTCATGCGGTTCCCGCCTCCTCTGCGGTTGCCTTCGGCGCCTGGCCCAGCCGCTGCCCGGCATAGCGGGCGGCGCGCACCCCCTCCCACCAGGCGCGGTTGGCCAGGTACCAGTCCACCGTGGCGGCCAGCCCGCGGTCGAAATCATGCGGCGCCTTCCAGTCGAGCGCCCGCTCGGCGTGGCTGGGGTCGATCTCGTAGCGGAAATCATGGCCTGGGCGGTCGGCAACGAAACTGATCAGCCGGCGGCGCGGGCCGGCCGGGTCCGGCTGGCGGGCATCGAGTGCTGCACAGATGGCGTGCACCACCTGGAGATTGCTGCGCGGCTGGCGGCCGCCGATGGCGTAGGTGGCGCCGGGCTGGCCGCGCTCCAGCACCCGCACCAGCGCCTCGGCATGGTCATCGACGAACAGCCAGTCGCGCTGGTTGGAGCCGTCGCCATAGACCGGCAGGGTCTTGCCCTCGAGCGCGTTCAGCGTGACCAGCGGGATGAGCTTTTCGGGGAACTGCCAGGGGCCGTAATTGTTCGTCGTGTTGCTGACGATCACGGGCAATCCATAGGTGTGCCCCCAGGCGCGCACCAGATGGTCGGACGACGCCTTGCTGGCGGAATACGGGCTGCGCGGGTCGTACGGCGTGGTTTCGGTGAACGGCGGATCGTCATGGCCGAGCGCGCCGAACACCTCGTCGGTGGAGATGTGGTGGAAGCGGAAGGTCGCGGCGCGCTGCTTCGGCAGCCCGCGCCAATAGGCCAGCGCGGCGTCCAGCAGGGTATAGGTGCCGACCACGTTGGACTGGATGAACGGGCCGGGCCCGTCGATCGACCGGTCGACATGGGTTTCCGCCGCCAGGTGCATCACCGCGTCGGGCTGCTGGGCGGCGAAGATCTGCATCATCGCCGCGTGGTCGGTGATGTCGGCGCGCAGCAGCAGGTGCCTGGGGTCGCGCCCGGCCTCCTCCAGCGCGTCCTCGGAGGCGGCGTAGGTCATCTTGTCGACATTGACGACGCTGTGGCCGGTGGCGCGGATGATGCGGCGGATCACCGCCGAGCCGATGAAGCCGCAGCCGCCGGTCAGCAGAATGCGCATGCGACGGCTCCACGGGCTGGGCGGGGCAACGGATGGATCATGGCGCGGCAACGGCTCCTCGGGCAGGCAGGGATGGGCGAAACGCGGCGCAAACTGACAGGCTCGGCCGGGGCGGGCAATCCGGCCGGGCCGCCACGGCGTCGTGAATAGCCGAAACTGGCCCATCGCGGGTGGCTGGTGCGGTAACAAATCGCAATTGTATTGTGAACATTCGTACGATGCGCGACTAAACCGCGCCTGCGCTCTATGCCTCGCCAATCGGCGGTGTATAGCGGCAGCGATCTGCAGCGACGGGAGGTATCCGGCATGATTCCAGGCATCAGCAGCGCGGTCGAGGCCCGGCTTGCCGCGACGCTGGACGCGCGCGCCACCGATATCAGCGGCGACGCGCTGGTGCGCCGCGATTTCACCCTGCTTTCGGCGCGGAGCGAGGAGGCGCGCCGACTGGGCATCGAGGCCAGCGGCGAGGAGCTGACCGTGGTGGTCACCGACCCGACCCGCCGGCTGGGCAACATCAGGGTGCAGGCGGCCGGCGCGAACTGCGTGCTGTTTTTCGACAATCTCGCCTGGGGCGGCAACTGCCATGCCAATATCCGCATGCTGGGCAGCGAGTCGGCGGCGCTGTTCAACGATATCGGCGACGCCTATGTGGCGCTCGCCGACGTGTTCATGCGGTCGCACCGGCAATTCCTGTTCTGGGGCGTCGGCGCGTCCGCGGTCGGCCTGTCGCTGGAGCTGGAGGGCGAGGGCGAGGGGGTGGTGATCGGCGACGATGCGCTGATCGCCGGCGGCGTCTGGATCCGCAATTACGACATGCACGCGATGCATGACCTGGCCACCGGGGCGCGGCTCAACAGGCCGCCGGTGACCACGGTGCTGGAGCGCCATGTCTGGCTCGGGCAGGACGCGATGCTGCTGAGCACCGAGCGGGTGGGGATGGGCGCCATCGTCGGCGCCCGGGCGCTGGTGAAAGGCACGGTGCCGCCGCGCGTCGCGGTGGCCGGAATGCCGGCACGGGTGTTGCGCGAGGGCGTCAGCTGGGGCCGCAGCGGCCATGCGATGACCGAGCGCGAACGTGCCTCGATCGGGCTGGAGCCGTTATT
>DATJEA010000431.1:0-3166 GCA_035497095.1 Acetobacteraceae bacterium
GCGTCGCGGTTGCAGGCGCTGGTGGCGCGGTATCGGGACCCGGCGCAGCCGTATCTGTCGCAGCCGCATCCGGGGCGGGTGCCGCGGTTTTCCGATTATGCGCAGTTGGCGCGGGTGGCGGAGTGGGCTTCGGTGGAGGAGGAGGATGTTCTTTTTTGAAAAAAAGAACCAAAAAACTTTCATTCGCCTTGCGGCCCCGAGAGGTGGAGAGGCCGGAGTCACCAAAATGAATGAAGTTTTTTTGCTTCTTTGTTTTCAAACAAAGAAGACCTTGCTTTGACTTCGCCGAGGGACCTGGCCAACGCGGCGCAACTGGTGGCCTCGCAGCCGGGCGTGTCGGCGTTCGTGGCGGCGTCGGCGGGGTCGGGCAAGACCAAGTTGCTGACCGATCGGTTGCTGCGGCTGTTGCTGGGCGGCGCGGAGCCGGCGCGGATCCAGTGTCTGACGTTCACCAAGGCGGCGGCGGCGGAGATGGCGCTCAGGTTGCAGCGTGTGCTGGGGCGCTGGGTGACGCTGGACGATGGCGGGCTGGATGCCGCACTCAGGGCGTTGGAGGTGCCGGCGGATGCGGCGCATCGGACGCGGGCGCGGGCGTTGTTCGCGCTGGTGCTGGATCTGCCGGGGGGGATGCGGATCGGCACCATTCATGCGTTCTGCCAGTCGCTGTTGCGGCGGTTTCCGTTGGAGGCGCGGATATCGCCGCATTTTCGGCTGATGGACGATATCGATGCCGGGATCGCGCTGGGCGAGGCGCGCGAGGCGATGCTGGCCGAGGCGCATACGCCGGAGCGGCGGCGGGCGCTGGAGGCGTTGGCCGGGCTGGTCAGCGTGGAGGGGTTCGGCACGCTGGTGGGGCAGTTGCGGGCGCGGCCGCGGGCGCTGGCGGCGGCGAGTGCGGCCGGGCCGGCGGCGCTGCTGGCGCGGTTGCGGCGGGTGTTGGGGGCGCGCGAGAGTGCCGAGGAATTGACCGCGCGGGCGGTGGCGCCGCCGGGCGAGGCGGCGTTGCGCGCGGCGGCGCGGGTGATTGCCGAGCAGGGTTCGCCCTCGGTGCAGGCGATCGCCAACCAGGTGCTCGGCTGGCTGTCGTGCGACGCGGAGGATCGGGCGGCGAACTGGGATGCCTGGCTGGATGTGTTCCTGACCAAAGCGGGCAAGCCGCGCGCGTCGGGCGGGCTGGTCAATGCCAGGCTGGCCAAGGCGCAGCCCGATCTGCTCGATCCGCTGGTCGAGGAGCAGGCGCGGGTGATCGCCATCGAGGACCAGAAGCGGGCGGTGATGGTGGCCGAGGTGTCGGCGGCTCTGGTGCTGCTGGCCGCACCCGTGGCGGAGTCCTATGCGGCGGCCAAGCAGGGGGCGGGGCTGCTGGATTATGATGACCTGATCGCGCGCAGTTCGGAGTTGCTCGACGATCCGGGGGCGGCCTGGGTGCTGTACAAGCTGGATGGCGGGCTGGATCATCTGCTGCTGGACGAGGTGCAGGATACCGCGCCGGCGCAGTGGGCGATCGCCGGCGCCTTGGCGGGGGAGTTTTTTGCCGGGGCGGGGGCGCGGCCGCCGCTTCCTGGCGAGGCGGCGCGCAGCGTGTTCGCGGTGGGGGATCGCAAGCAGTCGATCTACTCGTTCCAGGGCGCCGACCCGGATGGGTTCGAGCTTTGGCGCGGGCGGTTGCGGGGGATGGTGACCGGGGCCGGGCTGGCCTGGGAGGACGTGCAGTTGCAGGTGTCGTTCCGCTCCACCGCGCCGGTGCTGCGGCTGGTGGATGCGGTGTTCGCCGATCCGTTGGCCGCCGCTGGGGTGGCGGAAGCGGGGACGCTCGCGCATCTGTCGGATCGGGGCGGGCATGGCGGGGTGGTGGAGTTGTGGCCGCTGGCGCCGCTGCCGGTGCTGGCCGAGCCGGAGCCCTGGGCGGTGCCGAGCGAGAATCGCGGCTCGGTCTCGGCGATGCAGGCGCTGGCCGATGCGCTGGCGGGGTGGATCGCCGATCAGTTGCGCGATGGGGTGATGCTGGAGAGTCGGGGGCGGCGCTTGGCGGCGGGGGATGTGCTGGTGCTGGTGCGGCGGCGCAATGCGTTCGCCACCGCGCTGGTGCGGGCGCTGAAGGGGCGCGGGGTGGCGGTGGCGGGGCTGGATCGGCTGGTGCTGACCGAGCAGCCGGCGGTGGCCGATCTGCTGGCGCTGTGCGACGTGCTGCTGCTGCCTGAGGACGACCTGGCGCTGGGCTGTGTGCTGACCTCGCCGTTGGGTGGGGTTTCCGATGACAGTCTGATGGCGCTGGCGGCCGGGCGCCCCAACGCTGGCAAGGGGGGGACATTGTGGGAGGCGCTGGGGGCGCGGCAGGCCGAGCGGGCCGAGTGGGGGGCGGCCTGGCGGATGCTGAACACGCTGCTGGCGCGGGTGGACTATGTGAGCCCGCATGCGCTGCTGGTGGAGGCGCTGGGGGTGCTGGGCGGGCGGGCGCGGCTGTTCGCGCGGCTGGGGCCGGAGGCGGCCGAGCCGGTCGATGAGTTGCTGGCCGCCGCGTTGCGCTATGCGGCGGTGCATCCGCCGGGGTTGCAGGGGTTCCTGCACTGGCTGCGGCAGTCCGGCGCCGAGGTGAAGCGCGAGGCGGAGGGGGCCGGCGGCGCGGTGCGGATCATGACCGTGCACGGCGCCAAGGGCTTGCAGGCGCCGCTGGTGATCGTGCCGGATACCACGTCGCTGCCGCCGGATGAGGGGGCGGTGGTGTGGGCTGCCGATCCTGTAAGTGGGGGCGATCTGCCGGTGTGGTCGCCGCGCAAGGAGGTGCGCTGTGCCGCGGTGGATGCGCTGCGGGCCGAGGCGGCGCGGCTGCGGGCGGAGGAATATAACCGGCTGCTGTATGTGGCGCTGACGCGGGCCGAGGATCGGCTGCTGGTGTGCGGCTGGCGGGGCAAGAATACGCCGCCGGAGAGCTGTTGGTATGAGCTGGTGCGGCGGGCGTTTCTGGCGCTGGGGGCGGCGGCCGGGGAGGCGCCGTTCGAGGGCGAGGCGCTGCGGCTGGCGAGCCCGCAGCGTGCCGAGCCGGTGCGCGAGCGGGCGGCGGCGGCCGGCGCGGTGGTGGCGCTGCCGGGCTGGGTGGCGGCGGCGCCGCCGGTGGAGCCGGCGCTGCCGGTGCATCTGGCGCCGAGCCGGCCGGAGAATATCGGGC
>DATJEA010000432.1:0-5722 GCA_035497095.1 Acetobacteraceae bacterium
GCGATGCCGACCGCAGCACTCGAAGTCCGCTGGCCGCTGACCCGCGATGCCGGCAGCTGGGGCACCCAGTTGCTGGAGCCGATCGTGCAGCTCGTCGCCGCGCCGCGCGGCAGCAGCTATAGCGGCACGCGGGTGCCGAACGAGGACAGCCTGTACGCCGACTTCACCGATGCCAACCTGTTCGCGCTGAACCGTTTCCCCGGCGTCGACCGGCTGGAGGGCGGCATGCGCGCCAACGTGGCACTGCACGGCGCCTGGTATTTCGGCCAGGGCTCCAGCATCGATGCGCTGATCGGCCAGGGCTACCGGCTGCAGAAAGACACCGCCTTCCCGCTCGGCTCCGGCCTGCGCGACACCGCAACCGACGTGGTCAGCCACCTCAGCTTCGTCGTCAATCCGTATCTCGACCTCACCACCCGCCAGCGCTTCGACCGCCGCACCGGCAATGTAAAGTTTGCCGACATCCTGGCCACCGCCGGCACCGATATGTTCCGGGTCAATGCCGGCTACATCTACAGCACCACCAACCCCTATGTGCTGTATGACAGCGCCACCCCGCCGGCCGCCTATTACCAGCCGCGCAACGAGGTCACGCTGGGCGCCACCGCCAAGATCGACCACTGGAAGCTGCGCACCTGGGCGCGGCGGGACGTGCGCACCAACCAGATGGTCGGCCTCGGGCTCGGTGCCGGCTACGAGGACGAATGCTTCATCTTCGACGTCAACTTCTTCCGCCGCTACACCTCGATCAACGGCGACCATGGCGCCAGCACGGTGCTGTTCCAGATCACTTTCAAGACAGTGGGCCAGTTCGGCTTCCATGCGTTATAGAGCTTGCCTGACGCCCCCACCCGGAGTTCAACCCGCTTCCATGCGTGATCGCGTTCGCTCCCCCCTCGGCAAGCTGCCGCTCCTGGCCGCCACCCTGCTGGCGCTGAACGCGCCCGCGTTGGCGGCCGCCCCCGCGCTGGCTGCCGCCACGGCGCCACCGGCCCAGGCGGCGCAGAAGCCGCTGTCGCCCTCGCAAGGCGCCGAGATCGTCGCCGTGGTCAATGGCGACGTCATCAGCCAGGCCGACGTGGACAACCGCCGCCGGCTGTTCGCGCTGTCGACCGGCCTGCCGCTGACGCCGGAGGTGCTGCACCGGCTGACCGACCAGATCGTCCAGCAACTGATCGACGAGAAGCTGCGCCTGCAGGAGATGCAGCGCCGCCGCATCGCGGTGCCGGAGGAGGAGATCGCCAAGGCGATCGCCCGCATCGAGCAAGGCAACGGCATGGCCCCCGGTACGCTGCGCCAGCGCCTGGCCGCAGCCGGCATCAACATGCGCACGATGATCGACCAGACCCGGGTGCAGATCGGCTGGGGCATGGTGCTGCGGCAGGAACTGGGCGCCCAGGCCGAGGTCTCCGACGCCGATGTGGCAGCGCTGGAGCGCACCCTGACCGCGGAAAAGGGCCAGACCGAGTTCAACATCGCCGAAATCTTCCTGCCGATCAGCAAGCCGTCGCAATCCGCCGAGGCCGAGGGGTTCGCCAACACCATCATCCAGCGGCTGCGGGCCGGCGCCCCGTTCGGCGTGATCGCCGCCCAGTTCAGCCAGAGCCAGACCGCGCTGCAGGGCGGCAACCGCGGCTGGATCCAGGCCAACCAGGTCTCCGACGACGAGTTGCGGGTGCTGAAGGAGATGCCGGTGGGCGCCATCAGCAACCCGATCAAGGTGCCTGGCGGCCTGTCCATCGTAACGCTGCGCGCCAAGCGCCAGATCGGCGAGGAGCATCTGCTGATGGCCACGGTGCGGCAGGTCTTCTTCCCGTTCACCACCAAGCTGAACCCCAACGCGCCCGACCCTCAGCAGCGCCAGATGCTGGACGAGGCGACCAAGCTCGGCCACGTCACCGGCGGCTGCGACGCGATGGACGCCGCCGCCGACAAGGTGCCCGGCGCCAAGAAGCTGAACCCCGGCGAACTCCCGGTCGCCAGCATCAGCAACCCGGTGCTGCGCCAACTGGTCAGCAGCCTGGCGGTCGGCAAGGCCAGCCAGCCGCTGATCGCCGATGACGGCGTGGCGGTGGTGATGGTCTGCGAGCGCGGCGAGCGGACCTCCGGGCTGCCGCCGAAGCAGCAACTGGTGACGCGCATCCTCAACCAGCGGATCGAACTCGCCTCCCGCCAGTTGATGCGCAACCTGCAACGCCGGGCCGTGATCGACCTGCGCTCCTGAGCCGGCCGGTGGCCACCCTGCCGCCGTTGCGCGAGGTGATCGCCCGGCACGGCTTGGCCGCGCGGCACAAGCTCGGCCAGCATTTCCTGCTCGATGCCAATCTGGTCGAGCGCATCGTCCGCCAGGCCGGCCCGCTCGCCGGCCGCGATGTGGTTGAGGTCGGGCCCGGCCCCGGCGGGCTCACCCGCGCCATTCTGGCCAGCGACGCTGCCCGGCTCACCGCGATCGAGATCGATCCGCGCGCGGTGGCCGCGATCGAGGATCTGCGGGAAGCCTATCCCGACCGCCTGCGCCTCATCGCCGGCGATGCGCTGGCGCTCGACCTCACCACGCTGGCCGCAGCCCCCCGCCAGGTGATCGCCAACCTGCCGTACAACGTCGCCTCGCCGCTGCTGGTTGGCTGGCTGCGGCAGGCGGCGGCCTGGGAAAAACTCACGCTGATGTTTCAGCAGGAAGTCGCCGAGCGCATCTGCGCCGCACCGGATAGTGAGGCCTATGGCCGCCTGTCGGTGCTGGCGCAATGGCTCTGCAGCGCCGAATTCCGTCTGCGCATTCCGCCCAGCGCCTTCGTGCCGCCACCCAAAGTGTGGTCCGCCGTGGTGGTGCTCACCCCGCACGCCGAACAGCCGCCGCCGGGGCTGTTCCGCAGCATGGAAGCCCTCACCGCCGCCGCCTTCGGCCAGCGCCGCAAGATGCTGCGCGGCTCGCTCAAATCGCTCGGCGGCGAGGCGCTGTTGCGGCGCGCCGGGATTGCGCCGGAGCGGCGGGCGGAGACGCTATCGGTCGCCGAATTCGATCGCCTGGCGCGGCTGCTGGGATAGCGTTTTCTGGTCCTTTTTTGCAAAAAAGAACTGCTTACTTGCTTCTCGCCTCATCCATCAATTCCCGCATCCGCCGCACCACCGCCGGCAGGCCATCGAAGATCGCGCGGGCGATCAGGAAGTGGCCGATGTTGAGTTCGAGTATTTCCGGGATGGCGGCGATCGGGGCGACGTTGGCGTAGGTGAGGCCGTGGCCGGCGTGGCACTCGAGGCCAAGCGATTCGGTGAGGCCGGCGGCTTCGACGATGCGTTGCAATTCGCCGTCATGGCCGCGGCAGTAGGCGCCGGTGTGCAGTTCCACCACGGCGGCGCCGATTTCGGCGCTGGCTTCGAGCTGCGCCCAGTCGGGGTCGACGAACATCGAGACGCGGATGCCGGCGTCACGCAGGCGGTGGACCACGGGGGCGAGGGCCATGCGATGGCCGGCGACATCCAGCCCGCCTTCGGTGGTGACCTCGGCGCGCTTTTCCGGGACCAGACAGCAGGCATGCGGGCGGGTTTTCAGCGCGATGGCGACCATCTCTTCGGTGGCGGCCATTTCCAGGTTCAGCGGCTTGTCGATCAGCGCGCGCATGCGCATCACGTCGACGTCGGTGATGTGGCGGCGGTCTTCGCGCAGGTGGATGGTGATGCTGTCGGCGCCGGCGGCGATGGCCACCTGGGCGGCCAGCAGCGGGTCGGGGTAGGCCTCGCCGCGGGCGTTGCGGATGGTGGCGACGTGGTCGACGTTGACGCCGAGGCGTTGCGGTTTCATGGCGGGGATTCCTTGCGGGCGAACAGATCGGCGGCGAGATCGAGGGCGGCGATCAGGCTGGTGGGGTCGGCGGTGCCCTGGCCGGCGATGGCGAAGGCGGTGCCGTGGTCGGGCGAGGTGCGGATGATCGGCAGGCCGAGCGTGGTGTTGATGCCGTGGTGCATGTCCAGCGTTTTCAGCGGGATCAGCGCCTGATCGTGATACATGCCCATGGCGACATCGTAGGTGGCGCGGGCGGCCTCGGTGAACATGCTGTCGGCGGCGAACGGGCCGCTGGCGGCGATGCCCTCGGCGCGCAGGCGGGCGATGGCGGGGCGGATGATGCGGATTTCCTCGTCGCCCATGGTGCCGTCTTCGCCGGCATGCGGGTTGAGGCCGGCGAAGGAGAGGCGCGGCTGGGCGATGCCCCAATGGCGGCGCAGGGCGTCCGCGGTGACGCGAGCGACGGCGAGGATGCGGTCTTCGGTCAGTTGCTCCAGCATGGCGCGCAGGCTGAGGTGGACGGTGATCGGCACCACGCGCAGCGCTGGGGCGGCCAGCATCATCACCGGCAGCGGCGCGCCGGTCAGCGCGGCGAGGAACTCGGTGTGGCCGGGGTAGCGGAAGCCGGCACCGTAGAGCGAGGCCTTGTGGATCGGGTTGGTGACCACGGCGGCGGCCTCGCCGGCCATGGTGAGGCGGGTGGCGCGCTCGATCGAGGCGATGACGGCGGGCGCATTGGCCGGGTCCGGCGTGCCGGGGCGGATTTTGGCGGCCAGCGGGATCGGCAGCACCGGCAGGGCGCTGGCGAAGATCGCGCTGGCGGCGGCTGGGCTGTCGACAGCGCGGATCGGCACGTCGAGATTGAGGGCGGCGGCCAGGGTGGTGAGGCGAGCGGGGTCGTCGAGCAGCACGAACGGATGCGCGTGGCGGCGGGCCAGCCAGGCGCGCAGCGAGAGCTCACCACCGATGCCGGCGGGGTCGCCCATGGTGAGGGCCAGGGGAGGAATACTCATGCAGGCAAGGTAGGTCTTCTTTTTGTGAACAAAAAGAAGCAAAAAAACTTTTCATTCGTTTTGGAGCCCCCGCAGTCTCCACGGCTCCGCTGTTGCAAGGCGAATGAGATTTTTTTGGTTCTTTTTTTCAAAAAAGAACGCCCTGCTAAATGTGTAACGCCCGCCCGTCGACCGCCAGCGCCGCTTCTTTGACCGCCTCGGACAGAGTGGGGTGGGCGTGGCAGATGCGGGCCACGTCTTCCGCGCTGGCGCCGAACTCGATGGCGGTGACCAGTTCGGCGATCAGCGCGCCGGCGTCCGGGCCGAGGATATGGGCGCCGAGCAGGCGGTCGGTGGTGGCGTCGGCGAGGATCTTGACGAAGCCGTCGGTGGTGCCGATGGCCCGCGCGCGGCCGTTGGCGGTGAACGGGAACTTGCCGATCTTGTAGTCGATGCCCTCGGCCTTCAGCTCGTCCTCGCTCTTGCCGACGGTGGCGATCTCGGGGTTGGTGTAGACCACTGACGGAATGGTGCCGTAGTTCACGTGGCCCTTCTGGCCGGCGATGATTTCGGCCACGGCGATGCCTTCGTCTTCGGCCTTGTGCGCCAGCATAGGGCCGGCGATGACGTCGCCGATGGCGTAGATGCCGGCGACCGACGTGCGGAATTCGGCGTCGGTGCGGATGCGGCCGCGCTCATCGAGCGCCACGCCCGCCGCATCGAGCCCGAGCCCCTGCGTGTAGGGGCGGCGGCCGATGGCGACCAGCGCCACGTCGGCATCGAGCAGAGTCATGCCGCCACCGCCGACCGGCTCGATGCGGGCGCGCAGCACGCCGCCTTCGATCTTGTCGAGACCGGCCACTTTGCTCGCGAGACGGAACTCGACGCCCTGCTTTTGCAGCATGCGCTGGAATTGCCGGGCCACTTCGGAATCCATGCCGGGCAGGAT
>DATJEA010000433.1:0-7148 GCA_035497095.1 Acetobacteraceae bacterium
GCCCGCCAGCGGCTCGGCGACGACGGCCCGGCGCTGGTGCGCCGCGCCCGCGGCGAGGATGCACGCCGCGTCAATCCGGACCGCGAAACCAAGTCGATCAGCGCCGAGACCACCTTCGACACCGATCTGTCCGACGCCGCCGCACTGGAGCGGCATCTCTGGCGTCTAGCGGAAAAACTGGCGACCCGGCTGAAAGCGGCCGGGTTCGCCGCCGGCGGGGTGGTGCTGAAGCTGAAAACCGCCGGCTTCGCCACCCGCACCCGCACCCAGCGGCTGCATACCCCGACCGCGCTGCCGGACACGCTGTTCGCCGCCGCGCGGGAGATGCTGGCGCGCGAGGCGGACGGCACCGCGTTCCGGCTGATCGGCATCGGCGCCGCGCCGCTGATGCCGGCGGCGTCGGCCGATCAGCCCGACCTCGCCGACCCCGACGCCTCGCGCCGGGTGGCGGCACAACGGGCGATCGACGCGCTGCGCAGCCGGTTTGGCGTGGCGGCGATCGGGCGGGGCAGGGGGTTGAAGTAAGGTCCTCTTTTTGTGAACCAAAAGAAGCAAAAAAACTTTTTATCCGTTTTGGAGACTCCGATGTCTCCGCGGCACCAATGTTTCAAGGCGAATGAGTTTTTTGGTTCTTTTTTTCAAAAAAGAACCGCTTCCTTACTCCAACATTTTTGCGATCTGCGCGGCGTCCACCTGCTCCAGCGCGCCCGGCGTCCAGCGCGGCGTGCGGTCCTTGTCGACCAGCATGGCCCGCACGCCTTCGGCGAAATCCGGGTGCCGGGTGACGGTGCGGGTCAGGCGCAGTTCGGCGGCCAGTGCGTCGCGCAGGTGCAGCGTGGCGCCGCGTTGGATGGCGGCGAACGACCACATCACCGAGGAGGGCGAGACGTGGTTCAGGGTTGCCAGGGTTTCGTTGGCCCAGGGGCTGCCTTCGGTTTGCAGCGCGGCGATGATGCCGGCGACACTGCTCTGGCCGAAGCAGCGGTCGATCGCGGCGCGATGCGGGGCCAGCGTGAAGGGCGGCGGGGTTTGCGCCAGGCTGCCGACCGCGGCCGCGCCATCGGCGACCAGGGCGGCGAGCAGGGCCGGCATGGCGGCGCGCGGCACGAAATGGGTGGCCAGCCCGGCATGCACCGCGTCGGCGCCGTTCAGCCTGGCGCCGGTGAGGCCGAGATAGACGCCGAGCGCCCCTGGCAGGCGCGGCAGCATGTAGGTGCCGCCGACATCGGGGAACAGCGCGATGGCGGTTTCCGGCATGGCGAACATCGCAGCCTCGCTGGTCACCCGCAACTGGCCGTGCACCGAGAGGCCGATGCCGCCGCCCATGCAGACGCCGTCGATCAGCGCGATATAGGGTTTCGGGTATTCGGCGATGCTGGCGTTCAGCGCGTATTCCTCGGCGAAGAAGGCTTCGACCGGGGCGGTGTCGCCGGCCAGCGCGAAGGCGCGGATGGCGCGGATATCGCCGCCGGCGCAGAAGGCTTTACCGCCAGCGCCCTCCACCACCACCGCCTGCACCGAGGCGTCGTCGCGCCAGCCGTCGAGAGCGGCCTGCATGGCGCGGATCATCGGCAGGTCGAGCGCGTTCAGCGCCTTCGGCCGGTTCAGCAGGATATGGCCGATGCGGCCCTGGCGGGTGGCGATCACGCTGTCGGTTGCGCTGGTCATGCGGCGGGGCTCCCTGGCATTGCCGGGGGTGC
Organism: Acetobacteraceae bacterium; assembly: GCA_035497095.1. Taxonomy (GTDB): domain Bacteria; phylum Pseudomonadota; class Alphaproteobacteria; order Acetobacterales; family Acetobacteraceae; genus 70-18. Next base: position 1,701 of record DATJEA010000433.1, read on the forward strand.
TTACCGCACTCTGGCGTCGCGGCAAATCCGGGCGGCTATTTCGCCCTGCCGCCGCTGAGATATTGCAGCAGCAACAGCGCCACCCGCAGCCACAGCCGCTCGACGCGCATGGCGACGCGGCCGACCGAGATCAGATCGCAGATCGGCAGCAGCGCCTCGTCGCGCAGCAGCCGGGCGTCGCGCTCTGCGGGGCCGGGGCGCGACATGCGCAGCGCCAGCCAGGCAAACAGCAGCGCCAGTAGCAGGTCGCCGGCCATCACCCAGAGCACGGCGTGCGCCACCGGTATGCAGGCGGCCAGGTAGACCACGACGGCGACATGCGCGCCGGCCAGCGCCAGCAGCACGAACACCGCCGCCACGCCGCCCAGCGCCGCGCGGATTGCCATCCGGCGGGCCAGACAACGCAGCCGCAGCCGCTCCGCCTGCGCGGCGACGCCGGCGAGACGGAGGCTGCGCACCGACTAGCGGCTCAGCCGGCCGATGAGCGCGCCGACGACGGCTGCCACCAGCACCGCGGTGAACGGCCGTTCGCGGATTTCGCGGCTCATCGCGGCGGCCTGGCAACTGGCGGCGTCGCGCGCCTGGCGCACCACCGCCTCGGCCTCGTCGCGAACCTCGGCGAGCTTGGGCGCCACCCGGTCGTTCAGCAGGCTGGCGATCTGGGCGCGCAACTCGTCAAGCTGGGTACGAATGTCTTTCTCGGTGGTCTCAACGTCGGTTGCCATGAATAGGAACTCCTCTGTTGCGAAGACTCTCGCCGTGCTTCACATGGGTCTGGCCGTGCGCCGTCTCAACCGTAGCCTCCGTCGCAGGACGCCATGTCAGCCCCATTAGCCCCCGCAAATGCCCCGACCTCGCCGCATCGTGATCGCCGTGCGCCGCCTGTGGCGCTGCCGCAGCTGAGCGTCGGCGGCCTGGGGCTACGGCTGGATGTTGAGCGCGGCGAGTTCTTCACGCTGCTCGGTGCCGCCGGCGCCGGGAAGTCGGCGCTGCTGGCGGCGGTGGCTGGGTTCGAGCAAGCGGGCGGGCGGGAATTGCTGCTCGAAGGCCGACCGATCGGGCGCACGGCCCCGCATCGGCGCGGCATCGGGCTGGTCGAGGCGGGCACGGCGCTGCTGCCGCAGCTCACGGTCGCGGCGAACATCGCGCTGCCGCTGCACCTGCGTGGCGTGGCGCGGGCGGCACGGCGGGCGCCGGTGGCCGAGCTGCTCGATCGGCTCGGCCTGGCGGACCAGGCGGCGCTGCGGCCGCATCGGCTTGCGCCGGAGCAGGCGGTGCGCGCGGTGCTGGCCCGCGCGCTGGCGGCGGCGCCGAAGCTGCTGCTGCTCGACGACCCGCTGGCGCTACTGGACCGGCCGGCCCGCATTGCGCTGCAATTCGACCTGCGCCGGCTGCATGCCGCCCTCGGCCTCACCGTGCTGCATGCCACGCGCGACCCGGCGGAGGCGCTGCTGCTGGCCGATCGGGTCGGGGTGCTGGCGGACGGCCGGCTGCAGCAGATCGGCCCGCCGCAGGCGCTGTATGACGAGCCGGCCAGCGCGCTGGTCGCCGGCCTGCTGGGGGAGGCGAATTTCCTGCCCGGCCTGTTCGTCGCCGAGGACGACGATCTGGCCGATATCCAGCTCGATTGCGGCATCACCGTGCAGGCCCGGCCGATCGACGCGGTGCGCGGCCAGCGCTGCGTGGTGGCGGTGCGGCCGGAGCGCATCGCGTTCGCCACCGTCTCCGCCGAGGAGATGGGCGACGGCGCGCTGCCCGCCACGGTGCAGGACGTGCTGCCGCAGGGCGACCATATGCGGCTGCGGCTGATCGTCGGTGCGCCGGGCTCGCCGGCGGCGCTGCTGACGGTGTGGCGCCCGGCCGGGGCGCCGCTGGCCGGGCTGCATGCTGGCGCCAGTGCCGCGGTCGCCTGGCAGCCGTATCACGCCAATGCGCTGCTGCCCGACCGAATGGCGCCGCGGTGAGCGGCCGCGGCGACCGCAGGATGCAGCGGAACAGCTTGCGCTGCCTCGCGTTTGCGTTCTGCCTCGGGCTGCTGGGTCTGGCGCCCGGCGCGCAGGCCCGCGACCTCACGGTGGCGCTGCAATCCGGCATCGGCCTGGGCAGTGCGGCGGCGTTGCGGGCGGTCTATCTGGACCCGTTCAAGGCCAATTTCCCGCAACTGGCGGTCACCAGCTGGGCCGGCGGGCTGGATGCGCTGCGCGCCGGAGCGTCGGGGTGGGACGTGGTGGAGACCGATGCCGGCACCTTGCGGGCCGGTTGCGCCGACGGCCTGCTGGAGAAACTGCCCTGGGGCGAGCCGCCGCTCGCCGGCCTGCGCGACAAGATGCTGCCGCAAGGCGTCACCGAGTGCGGCCTGGGGGTGCTGATGCATGCCACCGTGCTGGCCTGGGATCGCGGCAAGGTGCAGGGCAGCCCGAGTTGGGCGGATTTCTGGGACGTGGTGAAAGTCCCCGGCAAGCGGGCGTTGCAGGCCGGCGCGCGCGGCAATCTGGAGTTCGCGCTGCTGGCCGACGGGGTGCTGCCGGCGGACGTCTACCGCACCCTGAACACCCCGGCCGGGGTCGAGCGGGCGTTGCGCAAGCTGTTGCAGTTGCGGCCTTATCTGGTGTGGTGGCGCACGCCGGAGGAGGCACTGCACATCCTGCAGAGCGGCGAGGCGCTGATGGCCAGCATGCCGGCGCCGTTGGTGGTCAGCGCCAATTTGCAGGGCGGTCAACTGGCGATGCAGCCATCCGGCGGGCTGGTGGAGATCCAATATTTCGCCATCGCCAAGGACAGCCCGAACAAGGCCGAGGCGTTGAAACTGCTTGCCTTCGCGGCCGACCCGGCGCGCCAGGCGATGCTGCCCGAGCAGGGTGCCTGGGGCGGTCTGGCCAAGGGCGCCAATGACAAGCTGCCGGCCGACCAGTTGGCGCGTTCGCCCAGCAGCGCCGCCGCGCTGGCCGCGGAAGTGGTGCTGGATGCCGGCTTCTGGCGCGACAACGACGAAAAGCTGACCGCCCGGCTGGACGCGATGGTGGCCCGATAGCCCCCGGCTATTCGGCGGCCATGCGCTCCGGTTCCACCAGATCGGTGGCGCGCTGCAAATCCACCGAGAGCAGACGGGAAATGCCGCGCTCCTGCATGGTGACGCCGTAGAGCCGGTCCATCCGCGCCATGGTCAGCGGGTGGTGGGTGACCACCAGGAAGCGGGTGCCGGTGTCGCGCACCATGTCCTCGAGCAGCAGGCAGAAGCGATCCACGTTGGCGTCGTCGAGCGGCGCGTCCACCTCGTCCAGCACGCAGACCGGCGCCGGATTGCAGCGGAACACCGCGAAGATCAGCGACAGCGCGGTCAGCGCCTGCTCGCCGCCGGACAGCAGCGACAGCGTGGCCAGCTTCTTGCCGGGCGGCTGGGCGTAGATTTCCAGCCCGGCGGCCAGCGGGTCGTCACTGCCGACCAGCGCCAGATGGGCGCGGCCGCCGCCGAACATGCGGGTGAACAGGGCCTGGAAATGCTGATCGACCTGCTGGAACACCGCGGTCAGCCGCTCGCGGCCTTCGCGGTTGAGGTGGCCGATCGAGCCGCGCAGCTTGGCGATGGCGGTGCCCAATTCCTCGCGCTCGCGCACGATGTTGTCGATCTGCGCGGCGATCTCGGCCGATTCGACCTCGGCGCGCAGGTTGACCGGGCCCATCTCCTCGCGCTCGCGTTGCAGGCGCTCCAGCTTGCGGCGGGCCCGGTCTTCAACGCCAGGGTCTTCGGTGCCGGCGCCGAGTTCGGCGGGCGGGTCGGGCAGGGAAGGGCTGGCGCCGAGGCGTTCCAGGATGCGCTCGGCGACCACGCCCCAGGCCTGCTCAGCCTGGGCTGCCTCGCCCTCGCAGCGGACCACGCTTTGCCGCGCCTCGGCCAGGGTATGTTCGGCGGCGCGGGCGGCGCGGTCGGTGGTGAGCGCGCGCTGCTCGGCATCGGTGAGGGCTGCGGCATGCGCCCGATGGGCGGCTTCGGCCTGGTCCAGCGCCTCGATCGCCTGGGCGCGGCGGGTGGCGATTTCCGATGGCGCGGCTTGCAGCGCGGCGTGGGCAGCCTGCGCCTCGGCGGTGCGGGCGGCGAGGTCGGTGACGCGCACGCTGGCGTCCTCGGCGCGGGCCTGCCAGTCGCTGCGCTCGTTGCCGATCAGCCGGCGGCGATGGGCGCGGCCGCTGGCGGCGCGGGCCAGCGCCTCGCTGGCGGCGCGGGCGGCAGTTTCGGCGGTGCGGGCGGCGGCGAGGGTGGCGCGGGCCTGTTCCATCGCGGCGCGCGCGGCGGCCGGGGCGGGCAGGTTGGCCACGGCGGCGCTGGCGGTGGTGAGCGTGGCCTCGGCCTCGGCCTGCTCGGCGGCGATGCGGGCGGTCTGCTCGGCGAGGCCGGCCAGACGGGCGGTGGCGGCTTCGGCCTGGGCGGCGAGGCCGGTGGCGGTGGCAGCGGCCTCGCTATGGCGGTGTTCGGCGGCGGCGCGGGCGGCGCGGGCCTGCTGCTCGGCTTCGGTGGCGCGGCGCTCCTCGGCGTCGGCGTCGGCGTGGGCGGCGGCTTCGGCGGCCTCCGCTACGGCCTGGGCGGCGCGTTCGGCGGCCTCGGCGGTGCTGCGGGCGGCGCGTTCGGCGGTCTCGGCTTCGCTGCGGGCGGTGTGTTCGGCGGTTTCCGCCTCGGTGCGGGCGGTGCGCTCCAGCCGGTCGGCGGCCTCGCGCCCGTCGCGCTCGGCGCGTTCGGCTTCGGCGCGGGCGGCGGCGGCGGCCTCGGCCTCGGTGGTGGCGGCGGTGAGGCGGCGGCGGAGGTCGCCCAGCCGGTTGCGCTGTTGCAGCCGCACGGTGGCGGCAGTCGGCGTGCCGGCCTGGATGCTGTAGCCGTCCCAGCGCCACACCGCACCGTCACGCGATACCAGCATTTGGCCGGGGCGCAGCCTCGGCTGCGCGGCGAACGCGGCTACCGGGTCGGCGATCAGCCCGATCTGCGACAGCGCGCGGGCCAGCGCCGGCGGCGCCTGCACCAGGCCGGCCAGCGGTTCGGCGCCGGGCGGTAGCGGTTCGGTTGTGGTGAGCGGCGGCAGGTCGCGCCAGTGGCGGGCGGCGCTGGTGTCGGCGGCGGAATCCAGTTCCTCGCCCAGCGCCGCGCCGAGGGCGGCTTCCAGGCCGGGCGGCACCACGAGTTGATCGACCATGCGCGGCCATTGCTCGTTGTCCTTGACCGCCAGCACCTCGCCCAGCGCGCGCACCTCGGCGGCCAGACCGCTGCGGGCCGACTCGGCGGCGACCGCCTGTTCGCGGGCAGCCGCCAGCCCGGCGGCTGCGGCGTGGCGCAGCGACTCCGCTTCGGCGCGGGCGGTGGCGCGGCGTTGCGCGGCGGCTTCCAGCGCGGCGGCGCGGGTCGTGGCGATCTGTTGCAGCGTGGCGGCGCGGCTGGCGGCGCTGCGCTGGGTGGCCTCGCTG
>DATJEA010000434.1:0-9518 GCA_035497095.1 Acetobacteraceae bacterium
GTCGGGCGGCAACCTCAAGGCGATGGCCGCAGCACTCGACCAGCGCGCCACCACCCCGATCGACACCCCGAGCTACTACACCCAGGGCATCCAGCGCATCCCGCTGGCGTTCGAGCGGCTGGAGGTGCCGGTCATCGCCGCGGTCAACGGCCCCGCCATCGGCGCCGGCTGCGACCTCGCCTGCATGTGCGACATCCGCATCGCCGGCGAATCCGCCCGCTTCGCCGAAAGCTTCGTCAAGGTCGGCATCGTCCCCGGCGACGGCGGCGCCTGGCTGCTGCCGCGCGTGGTCGGCTTCTCCAAGGCCAGTGAGATGGCCTTCACCGGCGACATGCTGAACGCCGCCGAGGCGCTCGCCTGCGGCCTGGTCTCCCGCGTGGTGCCCGACGCCGAGCTGATGGACGCCGCCCGGGCGCTGGCCGCCCGCATCGCCGCCAACCCCTCCCGCGCGGTCCGCATGACCAAGCGCCTGCTCCGCGAAGGCCGCGACACCCGCCTCGACTCGCTGTTGGAATTCTCCGCCATCATGCAGGCCCTGGCCCACACCTCGCCGGACCATCGCGAGGCGGTGATGTCGTTCATCGAAAAGCGCAAGCCGGAGTTCAACAAGAAGTAAGCAAGGAAGATCCCCCACAGAGACACGGGGGCACGGAGAAGAAAGGGAAAACATCCCGATTTATCGGATTATTATTTAAGAAAAATTCTTTTATACTATTTAGATACGTTTTAAAACGATCTTCTGTTTTTTCTTCTCCGTGCCTCTGTGTCTCTGTGGTGAAGCCATCTTCCTCTCTTTCCTTGCTTCGCCGCTCCCGCCTACCGCCGGTCCAGCTCCCGCCGCAGCGCCTCCACCTGCGCCACCGCGAATTCCAGCACCACCCGGGTGCGCGGCGCCAGGTTGCGGCGCGACGGATAGGCCAGCACCACCGGAATCCGCTCCGCCGCGTAGCTCGGGAACAGCCGCACCAGCCGCCCGTCGCGCAGCTCGTCGGCCGCCTCGAACTCGGCCAGCAGCGCCACCCCGCCGCCGGCCAGCGCCGAAAGCCGCATCGCGCGGGTGGAATTGCTGCTGAACCGCCCGCGCAGCGCCACCGCCACCGGCCCCTCCGGCCCCTCGAACCGCCAGGTGGCATGGCCGTTGCTGCCGACATTGCCGACCACGCATTGATGCTCCACCAGCTCCTCCGGCCGCTGCGGCTCGCCATGCTCGGCCAGGTAGTCGGGCGAGGCCACCGCCACCAGCCCGACATGCCCGACGCTGCGCACCACCAGCGACGCATCCGCCACCTCGCCGACGATCGCCGCCAGATCGAGCCGCTCCTCCACCATGTTGCCGACATGGTTCATCATCAGCAGTTCCACCGACAAATCCGGATGCTGCGCCAGCAGCAGCGGCAAGCGTCGCGCCAGGAACAGCCCGAACGCCGCCGGCGTCGCCAGCCGCACCTGGCCGGCCGGCGCGCGGCGATGCTGGCCGAGGGCTGCCTCCATCTCCTGCGCGGTCTCCAGCAGATGGCGGGCATGCGCCAGCAGGTCCTCGCCGTCATTGGTCAGGCTCAGCCGCCGCGTGGTGCGATGCAGCAGGCGCACGCCGAAATGGTCCTCAAGCTGCGCCAGTTGCCGCGTCACCGCGGATTGGCTGGAGGCCGAGCGCTTCGCCGCGGCGGTCAGCGAGCCGGTCTCGACGACCGACAGGAAGGTGGTCAGCGCGGCAATCAAGTCCATCACTACACCGTTTTTCGCATAAGTTTGATGCGGCAGGCGCCGATTGTTTTATCGGCCCCTGAGAATGATATCGCGTCCACCGATGGAGGCCAGAGCTGGCTCCATCGGCTTCAGGCGGGTGGCTCGCCATTGCCCCGCCCGGACCACGCTTAACGAGGACGATGATGATGACGAAGACCCTTATGCTTGCCGCCGCCACGTCCCTCAGCCTTGCGCTGAGCCTCCCGGCGTTCGCGGCTGCCGGCCATGCCTATCAGCCAACCGTCGGCGGCGATGCCGGCTACCAGTATCAGCCAAGCATGGGCGGCGATGCCGGCTACGCATACCAGCCCGCCGTGGGCGGCGATGCCGGCTACGAATACAGCCCCAGGTAACCCGATCCGGGCCGCCCGGCCCGCCCCCGGTCGCCGCGCCGCGACCTCTGTCGCGGCCCCGACGATTTATTCTCCGCAACCGTGATCCAACCGCCTCGCTGCCGCGTATCTCCCATAGCAGGCAGCCAGCGCCGCGCTGGTCCAGGGCGCCGATACAGCCCGGCCAGCCCGGCTTCCGCCAGCAGCGGAACGCGCCGCAGCACGAGAGCTTGAGCAACAGGAGCCAGACCGCATGTCAGACACCGCACCGATTGCACCGTTTATCGCATAAATCTAATGCGATTTGGCCAGATTGTTTTCTCCGGCCGATGCAATCATATCCCGCTTATCGATGGTGACCAAGCGACCGGCCACTCCGAACCAGACAACAGTGAACTCAAAGGATACCGATCATGAAAACCACCCTTCTCGCCGCCGCCGCCGCCCTCAGCCTGGCGCTGGCCGTTCCCGCCTTCGCCGCCGCCGGCGACGCCGGCTATGCCTATCAGCCGACCGCGGCTGGTGACGCCGGCTACGAATATGTTCCCACCGCGGCTGGTGACGCCGGCTACGAATATGTTCCCACCGCGGCTGGTGACGCCGGTTATGAGTATGTGCCGACTGCGGCTGGTGACGCCGGTTACGAGTATCAGCCGACTGTCGGCGGTGACGCCGGCTATGAATATCAGCCCACCGCGGCCGGCGACGCCGGCTACGAATACAGCCCGAAGTAACTCGGTCGCCAACGAAATGGGGCCGCCCGATCAGCGATCGGGCGGCCCCATCCCTTGTACGGTGGCAACTGCAAAACCCTACAGCGCGATCACGTCCTTGGCGGCGCGGCAGCGCTCCAGTTCCACCCTGGCGCGCACCACCGCGCTGTCATCGATCTGGCGCCGCTCATTGCCGTAGGCCCGGCCCCGGCGCGCGTGCATGTCTTCCAGCACGCCCAGCAGCTTCTCCGCCGCGATCAGATCGCCGGAGACGCAGGCGGCGTGAAACACGTCGGACACCCGGTCATCCAGCCGCCGGCGCAGGCTGCGCAACACCGTATCCAGCCCGCGCGGCGGGGCATGCCGGTCGACCGCCGCCATCCTGGTGTTGCGGAAGCCGAGCCCGTTGGTCACGAACCACGATAACCCTTTCGATCTCGCCATCGCGACCTCCAAATGTGCCCGTCCATATCACATGACAAGTTCCAATCCGGTATCAGCCGGCGATGAAACAGTCGTTAAATCGGAGTCACCGCAGCACCGCCAGCGCGTCGAGCACGCTGGCGCCGCGCGGATGCACGCGCACCGGGTTCAACTCGATCTCGGCGATCCGGCCGCCGGCGCCATGCAGCAGCGCCGCCACCCGCACCAGCAATTCCGCCAGCGCGGCAAGGTCGCCGCGCGGCGCGCCGCGAAAGCCGTCGAGCAGCCGGAAGCAGCGCAACTCCCGCAGCATGGCCAGCGCCGCATCGCCGTCGAGCGGCGCCAGGCGCCAGGCAACGTCTTGATAAAGCTCGGTTGCGGTGCCGCCGGCGCCGACGCTGAGCATGGCGCCGAACACCGGGTCGAACAGCCCGCCGATGATCATCTCCACGCCGTCCTCGGCCATCGGGCACAGCAGCACGCCTTGCAGCACCACATCTGGCGCATGCGCCGCCACCGCGGCGTGGATGCGCTGCCAGGCGTCCCGCACCCCGGCCGCGTCGCGCAGCCCCAGCACCACCCCGCCGGCCTCGGTCTTGTGTGGCAAAGCGCGGGATTGTGCTTTCATTGCAAGCGGGTAGCCGAGTTCGGCGGCCGCCGCCGCGAGGTCCTCGGCGCGGGTCACCAGCCGCGCCGGCGGCAGCGCGATGCCGTTGGCGGCCAGCAGCTCGCGGCTTTCCGCCTCGCTGAGCGCACCGCTGATCGCCGGCAGCAGCGGCGCACCGGCCGGCGCGATCGGCACCGGCGGCCGGGTCGGTGCGGCCAGCGCGGCGGCGGCGGCGGCGGCTTCGCGCAGGCCGGCGAACACCACCGCGCCGGCACCGGCGAAGGTCTCGATCGCCAGCCGGCTCGGCAGCGCATAGGTATAATTTAACAAGGGCTTACGGTATGCGGCCAGGGCGCGGAGTTCGTCGGCGGAGAGGCTGGTGCGGGTTTCGCTGGCCAGTGACAGCACGGCGAACACCTGGTCCACCGCGTCCGAGGCGAGCAGCTTTTCGATGCTCTGATACAGCCCGCCATCGCGCACCGCCTGCGCGGTCACGTCCACCGGGTTGCGCGCGGTGCCGTAGCTGGGCAGCAGGGTGGCGATGTCGGCCTGTAAATCCGCAGGTAATTCAGGCAGTTGCAGCCCGGCAGCGGCCAGCGCGTCGGCCGCCCAGGCGCCGGCGCCGCCGGACAGCGTGACCACCGCGACGCGAGTCCCGGCGGCGCGCGGCGCGGTGGCCAGGGCGGCTGCCATCGCCACCGCCTCGTCCGGGTCGGTGGCTTCCAGGATGCCGTAGTGGCGGAACGCGGTGCGATAGGCGGTGTGCCAGCCGGCCATGCTGGCGGTGTGGCTGGCGGTGGCGCGGATGCCGGCTTCGGAGCGCCCCATTTTGACGGCAATCACTGGTTTTCCAATGGCTTGCGCGCGGGCGGCGGCGGCGCGGAAGCGGGCTGGGTCGCGGATCGATTCGAGGAACAGCAGGATCACCCCGGTGCGCTCGTCGTCCACCAGGTGGGCGAAGAAGTCGGCGGCGGTGAGATGCACCTCGTTGCCGGTGCTGATGATGTGGCTGAATGGCAGCGCCAGCGCCCGGCCGCGATGATACAGCGCGAAGCCCATGCCGCCGCTCTGCGCCACCACGCCGATCGGTTTTCCTGCCATAATAGGCAGTTGCGGGCCGGATGCCGGGGCGACGGTGGGGCTGAAGGTGACCGCCACCCCGTCCAGCGCGTTGTAGAACCCCTCGGCATTCGGCCCGCAGATGCGCATACCAGTGCGTGCGGCGATCCCGGCGATGCGGTCTTGCAGGCCGGTATTGCCCTCCTCGGCGAAGCCCGAGGAGATGATGATGGCATTCGGCACCCCGGCCGCGGCGCAGGATTCGAGCGATTCGGGCACCAGTCTGGCCGGCAAAACCACCACCGCGAGGTCGATAACCGCGTCGATTTCGGTTATTTTCGCATGGCAAGGCACCCCGTTTATCACCCTGTGCGAGGGGTTCACCGGGTAGACGGAGCCGGAATAGTTATTGGATATAACCATGTGCTGGATGGCGCCGCGGATCTTGGTCGGGTCGGGGGCGGCGCCGATGATGGCGATGCTGCGCGGGTTCAGGAAGCGGGCCAGATCGGTCATCTGAGGTCTCCGGTGCTGACCCGTTCGCCTACTCGCTTGCGTAATGTTGCGATGCCGGAGTCGGTGTGACGGCTGGGGTGGACGCGGTTGGTCAGCAGGGTCCAGGCGCGGTTTGCGGCGAAGTCGATCCACAGCCCGGTGCCGGTGAAGCCGGTATGGCCGAGGGTCTCCGCCGAGCAGGCATCGCCGCCGGACCAGCCGGGATGGGCGATCTCCCAGCCCAGCGCGCGGGTGGCGCTGTGCGGGGTGCGCATGGTGGCGATGGTGGCGGGGCGCAGCAGCGTGCCGTCCAGCAGCGACGCGGCGAAATCCAGCAGCGCCGCGGCCGGGCCGAACAGGCCGGCGTGGCCGGCGCCTTGCAGGGCCGCGGCGTTCTCGTCGTGCACCTCGCCGCGCAGCACGCGGCCGCGCCAGGTGCAGCGTTCGGTGGCGGCGCATTCGGCCGGGTTGGGGTGGAAGCTGAAGCCGGGCGGCGGGGTGTGGTCGGTGAGCGGCCGGCCGGTGAGGCGTTCCAGCGCGATGCCGAGCAGGATGAAGTTGAGGTCGGAATAGACCGGCGGGCCGGGGCGCCATTGGCGTTGCAGAATGAAGGCGCGCAGCGTCTGCGGGGTCTGGCCGTAGGTGTAGAGCGGTTCCACCGCCGGCAGGTGGGTCTGGTGCGCCAGGCATTGGCGGAAGGTCAGGCGGCGCTCGGCGGCGCTCGGGTCGTATTGGCGCAGGTCGGGAATGACGGTGGCGAGGGTATCGTCGAGCGCGATGCGGTCGGCTTCGACGTGTTTGAGGATGGCCGTGGTGGTGAAGATCACCTTGGTCAGCGAGGCGAGGTCGAAGATGGTGTCTTCGCGCATCGGAATTTCGTTCGGCTCGCGCTGGGCGAGGCCCTCGGCGTGCAGGGTGCGGTGGCCGTCCGGGTGCAGGATGCCGAGCACGCCGCCGGGGATGCTGGGCGGGATCAGGGCGTCCATAATTCGCCGCCTGGCATCGGGCGCGGCGCGCCGGTGGTGGCGGGCAGGCTGAGCGGCAGGCCCAGCTTGCTGCGGACCGCGAGATAGCCGAAGCACTCGGCCTCGATGAAGTCGCCGTGCCAGCCCACCGCCTCCACCGGCTCGACCGGCACATGCAGGGTTTCGCGCAGCCGGCGCATGACATGGGCGTTGTGCCGGCCGCCGCCGCCGACCAGCCAGCGCGATGGCGGGCCGGGCACCTGATGCAGGCTGGCGGCGATGCTGGCGACGGTGAATTCGGCCAGCGTCGCGGCGCCGGCGGCGTCGGGCAGCGCCGCGACCGCCTCCGCCCAGGCGTGGAAATGGTTGCGGTCCAGCGATTTCGGCGCCGGGGCGGTGAAATACGGGTGCGCCAGCAGGGTGGCGAGCAGCGCCCGGTCGGGGGTGCCGCTGGCGGCCAGGGCGCCGTTGTCGTCGTAGGGCAGGTTGCGGCGTTTCAGCATGAAATCGTCGAGCAGCGCCGAGGCCGGGCCGGTGTCGAAGGCGATCACCGTGTCGCCGTCGATATAGCTGACATTGCCGACGCCGCCGAGATTCAGCACCATCACCGGCTGCGGCAATGCCGCCGCCAGCGCCTGGTGGTAGAGCGGCGCCAGCGGGGCGCCCTGGCCGCCGGCCGCCAGATCGGCGTGGCGGAAGCGGTTGACCACCGGCAGGCCGAGCCGCGCCGCGATGCGGGCGCCGTCGCCGAGCTGGCGGGTGAAGCGGCGCTGCGGGTGGTGCCAGACGGTCTGGCCGTGGCAGCCGACCAGCTCGGGCGGCGGCAGCGCGTGCTCGGCGATGAAGCGGGCGATGGCGTCGGCATGGGCGTCGCTGACCTCGGCTTCCAGTTCGGTGAGCGGGTCGGTCTCGGCGCGGGCGGGCTCGGCCAGGAAGGCGAGCAGCTTGCGGCGCAGGGGCGGCGGGTAGGGGTAGCTGCGGCCGGGGCCGGGGCGCACCGCGCGGCCGCCATCGGTGCTGAGCTGGGCAACATCGATGCCGTCCATGGAGGTGCCGCTGATGCAGCCGATGGCGCTGTGCTGGGTCATCCGGCCGCCGAGTTGACGCGATGCGCCGCGTGTTCGCAAGCGGGCAAGGAAGGTCTTCTTTTTGTGAACAAAAAGAAGCAAAAAAACGTCATGACGGCGCTTCGCGCCAAAGACTTTGCGACGGCGCGCAGCACCTTGGGGGTTGGAGACTCTGCCCTCTCCGCCCGACCGGCGGTTCCAGGCGAATGAAGTTCTTTGCGCGCTTTTTTACAAAAAACTGCCGCCTGCTTGCTGATACCTGCATGTTGAGGACAGCGCGGGCACAACCGGCCGAGGCCGATGGCAGCGTAACCTGCTGCCGAGGTTCGCCCCAACCACGGCAATGCAGCATAGGCAACGGCAAGGATGAGCGCAGACCGGGCGGCCACGCTCAGCACGAGCCCCGACGGTTTGCCCAGCGCTGGAACGAGCATGGCTTCCCGCGGCGTGCCGTTCGCGATGGCCAGCACGCCGGCCGGCGCGCCGCGGGCGGCCTACAGGATGAACCGGCTGAGATCGCCCTTGATCGCCAGCGGCGCCACGCGCTCCTGCACATAGGCGGCGTCCACCGTCACCGACTGGCCGCCGCGGTCGCTGGCGGTGAAGCTGATTTCTTCCAGCAGCTTCTCCATCACGGTTTGCAGCCGGCGGGCGCCGATGTTTTCCACCCGGTCGTTGATGTCGGCGGCGAGGTCGGCCAGCGCGTCGATCGCGTCCGGCGCGAAGCTGAGGGTGACGCCCTCGGTGCCGATCAGCGCCTCGTATTGCTTGACCAGATTGTGCTCCGGCTCGGTCAGGATGCGGCGCAGATCGTCGCGCGACAGGGCGGCGAGTTCGACGCGGATCGGCAGGCGGCCCTGCAACTCGGGCAGCAGGTCGGCCGGCTTGGCCAGGTGGAAGGCGCCGGAGGCGACGAACAGGATGTGGTCGGTCTTCACCGGGCCGTGCTTGGTGGCCACCGTGGTGCCCTCGATCAGCGGCAGCAGATCGCGCTGCACGCCCTCGCGCGATACGTCGCCGCCGCGCACGCCGTTCTCGGTGCGGGCGCAGATCTTGTCGATCTCGTCGAGGAAGACGATGCCGTTCTCCTCGACATGGCGGATGGCGTCCTTGGTGAGTTGCTCGGTGTCGAGCAGCTTGTCGGCCTCCTCGCGCTCCAGTGCGGCTCGGGCGGCGGCGACGGGCATCTTGCGGGCCTGTGCCTGCTTGCCGAACATGCCCTTCATCATGTCGCCGAGATTGAGCACCTGGCCGGGCGGCAGGCCGGGGATGTCCATCTGGCCGATCGGCACGCCGGGGGCCTCGGTGAGGCTGATCTCGATCTCGCGCTCCTCCAGCTCGCCGCCGCGCAGCATGTGGCGGAACTTGCTGCGGGTGTCGGCGGCGGCCTGCTCGCCGACCAGGGCGGTGATCAGGCGTTCCTCGGCGGCCAGTTCAGCGCGGGCCTGGACCTCCTTGCGGCTGCTGTCGCGCAGCATGGTGAGGCCGATCTCCACCAGGTCGCGCACGATGCTCTCCACATCGCGGCCGACATAGCCGACCTCGGTGAACTTGGTGGCCTCGATCTTGATGAACGGCGCCTGGGCGAGGCGGGCCAGCCGGCGGGCGATCTCGGTCTTGCCGCAGCCGGTGGGGCCGATCATCAGGATGTTCTTCGGCATCACCTCCTGACGGATGCCATCAGGCAGGCGCTGGCGGCGCCAGCGGTTGCGCAGCGCGATGGCGACGGCACGCTTGGCGTCGCCCTGGCCGACGATGAACCGGTCCAGCTCACTGACGATCTCGCGGGGGGAGTAGGTGGGGACTTCCATCTTTTGTTCCTAAGCAAGGAAGGCTGGGGCGCTGCCCCAGACCCCGCCAGGGGCCGAGCCCTTGGAACCCGATCGTGAGGTCCAGGGGCTCGGTCCCTGGTGGGGGTGCGGGGGCAAAGCCCCCGGCCTTCCTTAAATCGTTTCAACGATAACGTTGTAATTGGTATAGACGCAGATATCGGCGGCGATCTTCATCGCCCGCCGGGCGACCTCCTCGGCGGAAAGTCCGTCCACGGTAAGCAGCGCGCGGGCGGCGGCCAGCGCGAAGTTGCCGCCGGAGCCGATGGCGACCAGGCCGTC
>DATJEA010000435.1:0-6152 GCA_035497095.1 Acetobacteraceae bacterium
GTCGCGGCGTCCGGGGATGCTGCCGGCATGCCGCGCAGCAGGTCCTGCGAGGTGACCGCCGGCGGCGCCGCGGCGGCCGGCGCCGGGGCGCTGGGCGGCGCGACCGGCTGCTCCTGCGCGGTGTAATCGGCGACGATGCGCGCCTGCTTGCCGTCGATCACCAGCACCTTCTGGTTGATCGCCAGCGGCACCTTGTCCTGCTGGGTGACCGAAACCAGGTCGCCCTTCTCGGTGCGCACGACGTATTCGGTGGCCGGCGCATCCGCCGCGCTGTGTTCAACCGTCGAGCCGATCAGGCCGCCGATCACCGTGCCGCCCAGGGCGCCGAACGCGCTGGCGGCGCCCCCTGCCCCCACCTGCGAGCCGGCGATGCCACCGGCCGCAGCGCCGGTGACGGTGCCGGTGGCGGCGTTGGCGCTGACCCCCACCGCGCGGACGCCGACGATCACGCCGCGCTGCACCTTGGCCGCCTGCTGCACCGCGCCGGCGTTATAGGTGTCGGGGGAATAATGGTCTGTGCAGCCGATCAGCGGCAGCAGCAGCAGGGCGGCGAGGAGATGCTTCATCGGAACCAGTCGGATGCGGAGAGCCGGGGAAATTCGCGCCGGGTGATAGAGGTTCGCGCCGGCGGTGTCATCTTTCAGAACCTTCATGCTGGCTGCATTGCGACAATGGCGTGGCGAGGACGCCAGGTTGGGGTTTTGCATTCCGGCCGGCACCGCCATATAAGCGGAACAACTAGAGAACACAATCCGAGTCCCTCCCCCCGAGTCTTTTGCCTGAGGTTCTACATGGCCGGCTCCATCCGTGTTCGCGGCGCGCGCGAGCACAATCTGAAGAATGTCGACGTCGATATTCCGCGCGACAGCCTGACCGTGATCACTGGGCTGTCCGGCTCGGGCAAGTCGTCGCTGGCGTTCGATACCATCTATGCCGAGGGCCAGCGCCGCTATGTGGAGAGCCTGTCGGCCTATGCGCGGCAGTTCCTGGAGCTGATGGGCAAGCCGGACGTGGACAGCATCGAGGGGCTGTCGCCGGCGATCTCGATCGAGCAGAAGACCACCAGCCGCAATCCGCGCTCGACGGTCGGCACGGTGACCGAAATCCATGACTATATGCGCCTGCTGTGGGCGCGGGTGGGGGTGCCGTATTCGCCGGCCACCGGGCTGCCGATCGAGGCGCAGACGGTGTCGCAGATGGTCGACCGGGTGATGGCGATGCCGGACGGCACCAGGCTGCTGCTGCTGGCGCCGGTGGTGCGCGACCGCAAGGGCGAATACCGCAAGGAACTGGCCGAGTTGCAGCGCCGCGGCTTCACCCGCGCCAAGGTGGACGGCACGCTGTACGAAATCGGCGAGGTGCCGGCACTGAACCGCAAGATCAAGCACGAGATCGAGGCGGTGGTGGACCGCGTGGTGGTACGCGAGGGGGTCGCGGCGCGGCTGGCCGACAGTTTCGAAACGGCACTCGGCCTGTCGGACGGTATCGTCTATGCCGAGGACGCCGGCAGCGGTGAGCGGACCGTGTTCAGCTCCAAATTCGCTTGCCCGGTCAGCGGCTTCACCATCGAGGAGATCGAGCCGCGGCTGTTCAGCTTCAACTCGCCGCACGGCGCCTGCCCGGCCTGCGACGGGCTGGGGCGAGAGATGTTCTTCGACCCGGCGCTGGTGGTGCCGGACGAGCGCCGGCCGCTCGGCGATGGCGCGGTGGCGCCGTGGACCGGCAGCCAGAGCCCGTATTACGACCAGACGCTGCACAGCCTGGCGCGGCACTTCAAGGTGCCGATGCGCACCCAGTGGCAGGATCTGCCGGAGCCGGTGCGCGACGCCATCCTCTTCGGCACCGGTGACGACAAGGTGGACTTCACCTACAAGGACGGGGTGCGGCAATACACCGTCACCAAGGCGTTCGAGGGGGTGATCCACAACCTGCAACGCCGCTGGCAGGAGACCGACAGCGCCTGGGTGCGCGAGGAGATGAGCCGCTACCAGGCGGAGAAGCCGTGCAAGGTCTGCGCCGGCGCCCGGCTGAAGCCCGAGGCGCTGGCGGTGCGGATCGCCGGGAGCAATATCGCCGAGGCCTCGGAACTGTCGATCGTAAAGGCGCTGGACTGGTTCGCGGCGGTGATGCCGACGCTGACGCCGCAGCGCCAGGAGATCGCCCGGCGCATCCTGCGCGAGATCGTCGACCGGCTGCAGTTCCTGGTCGATGTCGGGCTGGACTACCTCACCCTGGCGCGCGGCTCGGCCACGCTGTCGGGCGGCGAGAGCCAGCGCATCCGGCTGGCCAGCCAGATCGGCTCCGGGCTGACCGGGGTGCTGTATGTGCTCGACGAGCCGTCGATCGGCCTGCATCAGCGCGACAACGAGCGGCTGCTCGGCACGCTCAGGCGGCTGAAGCGGCTCGGCAACACCGTGCTGGTGGTGGAGCACGACGAGGACGCCATCCGCGCCGCCGACTACCTGATCGACATGGGCCCGGCGGCCGGCGTGCTCGGCGGGCATGTGGTGGCGCACGGCACCACCGAGGAGGTGATGGCGAATCCGGACTCGCTGACCGGCGCCTATCTGTCCGGCCGCCGTCGCATCCCGGTGCCGGCGCTGCGCCGGCCGATGCAGAAGGACCGGGTGATCCGCGTGGTCGGCGCGCGGGGCAACAACCTCAAGGAGGTGACCGCGAGCTTCCCGCTCGGCACCTTCACCTGCGTCACCGGGGTCTCCGGCGGCGGCAAGTCGACCCTGGTGGTGGACACGCTGTACAAGGCCGCCAGCCGCAAGCTGATGGGCTCCGGCGAGGTGCCGGCGCTGCATACCCGGATCGACGGGCTGGAGCACCTCGACAAGATCATCGACATCAACCAGTCGCCGATCGGCCGCACGCCGCGCTCCAACCCGGCGACCTACACCGATCTGTTCGCGCCGATCCGCGACTGGTTCGCCGAACTGCCGGAGAGCCGGGCGCGCGGCTACAAGCCAGGCCGGTTCAGCTTCAACGTCAAGGGCGGCCGCTGCGAGGCCTGCCAGGGCGACGGGGTGCTGAAGATCGAGATGCATTTCCTGCCCGACGTGTTCGTCACCTGCGACACCTGCAAGGGCCGGCGCTACAACCGCGAGACGCTGGAGGTGAAGTTCCGCGACAAGTCGATCGCCGACGTTCTGGCGATGACGGTGGACGAGGCGGTGCCGTATTTTTCGGCGGTGAACCGCATCCGCGACCGGCTGATGATCCTGCAACAGGTCGGCCTCGGCTATGTGGCGCTCGGCCAGCAGGCCACCACACTGTCGGGCGGAGAGGCGCAGCGGGTGAAGCTGTCCAAGGAGCTGGCGCGGCGCGCCACCGGGCGGACGCTGTATATTCTCGACGAGCCGACCACCGGGCTGCATTTCGAGGATGTGCGCAAACTGCTGGAGGTGCTGCACACGCTGGTCGACCAGGGCAACACCGTGGTGGTGATCGAGCATAATCTGGAGGTGATCAAGACCGCCGACTGGATTATTGATCTCGGGCCGGAGGGCGGTGACGGCGGCGGGCTGATCGTGGCGCAGGGCACGCCGGAGGATATTGTCCACAATCCGGCCAGCCACACCGGGCGCTTCCTGGCGCCGCTGCTGCCGGCGCCTGCTCCGGCGCGGCGCAAGCAGCGGGCGCGGGTGTAGAGTGGGATGGCAGCTTTTGGATTCAGATGACATCGATTTGACGATGATTTCTGTCATCCGTTGCGGGCATAGATTACATCTGCATTCACTAGGCATCTCGTCGGAAAAATTCCAGATCATCCAGCGATTACCAATTATTTAAACCTGTTACCGCGATAACTTGACTTGACCGAACCGCCGTCTGCGGGCTTATCTGGGTTGCGTCCACAGACAACGCGCGGAGAAGCACAATGCGAAAGCCTCATCGACCAGTCGCCTGAGGCGGCCGCCCATCCCCTTTCACGTCGATCCCCTCATCGAGCAGAGGCACCCCCGCAACGCGGGCGGTGAACGGCCATGCGCGAATCCCGTGTCATCGAGCAGAATGGTGTCTTCGTCGGCGCTGCCGTGCGGCTGGAGCATCCGCCCCATCAACCATCGGCGCCGGAATGGCGGTTCGTCGCCGTCAATGGCTGGCTGGCGGAACTGGACGGCAGCCAATGGCCGAGCCTCGACGAGTTGCGTCACGCGACGGCGCGCGGCTTCGCCAACCGGGCCGGCACAACCGACCGCCCGGCAGCCGGTCCGACAAATTTCCAGCGCGATACCGGATCACATGGCATCGTTTGAGCGGATAAGGTTGCCTGCGGAAACAATACAGCAAGTGCATCCTGGCTGCGCGCACCATGCGCCGGCGCCCCCTCAGCGGGCGTAGATGAAGCGCTTCATGCCGGGTTCGTCGATGTTGCTGCGATCGAGCATGGTGAAACCGGTCTCGACGCGCGACGGGATCGACTGGCCAGTGGCGACGCCGAAGCCGAACATGGTGGCGAGCCAGCCCATCTCGGCCGGGTGCTGGGAGACGATGATATCGACCTGACCGGCCTTCAGGGCGGCGACCATCTGCTCGGTGGCGTCGACCACCACCACCTTGACGGTGCCGGAGCGCCCAGTCTGTTTCAGCGCGTTGCTGGTGCCGACCGCCGCCCCCGGATTGATGCAGTAGACGCCGGCCAGATCGGGCGCGCGGGCGAGCATGTCGTGCAACTGGGCGGCGGCCTTGGCCGGGTCCATGCTGGTGTATTGCGTCGGCAGCACGGTGATGCTGGGAAACAGCCGGCTCATCTCGGCGCGGAAGCCGAGATCGCGGCGGACCAGGGTCGCGACATCCGGCCAGGTGGCCGAGACATAGACCGGGCCGGCGCCGTTGGTGGCTTTCGCCATCGCGCGGGCGGCCAGCGCACCGCCGGCGGCGTCGTCGGAGGCGATGTAGCTGAGCGGAAAATCGACCTCGCCCCGGCCGGTTTGATAGGCGCCGTCATTGGCGCCGATATAGGTGTCGACGCAGATCACCGGGATGCCGAGTTCGACGGCCGCCTTGCGCAACGGGGCGATCATCAGCGTGCGGTCGGCCGGCGCCACCAGCAGCACGTCCGGCTTGCGGGCGACCGCGCTGTTCAGCGCCTGGAGTTGCTGCACCGGGCTGGGTTCGGTGGGGCCCTGATAGATCAGCGTGGCGCCGACCGCCTTGGCGGCAGCGCGCGCCCCCCGGTTCATCGTCATGTAGAACGGATCGGTGCCGAAAATCGGCACAAAGGCGATGGTGATCGGCCGCGGCGGCGCGGGCGCGGTGTCGGCGCGCGCCGGGCTGGCGAGGCTGACCAAAGCGAGGCCGGCCAGGGTCTCGCGGCGTGCCAAGGGCATGGGCGGCATGGCGTGGGTTCCGAAGGCTGGCGCGGAGGGGCTCGGATACAGTATCCCCGATTGGCGCCGGCGCGTCCATGTGCGCGGGCCAGTGTGCGGTGGAGAACTGGATGCAGGCGAACCTGGTTGTGGTCGACCACCCGCTGGTGCAGCACAAGCTGACCCTGCTGCGCGACCGCACCACCTCGACCAGCGGGTTCCGGCGGATCGCCCGCGAATTGAGCCTGCTGCTGGCCTATGAGGTGACGCGCGATCTGCCACTGGAGCATGTGGCGATCGAGACGCCGCTGGAGGCGATGCAGGCGCCACGGATCGGCGGCAAGAAGTTGTGCCTGGTGTCGATCCTGCGGGCCGGCAACGGCATTCTGGACGGTATGCTGGACCTGGTGCCGGCGGCCCGCGTCGGGCATGTCGGGCTGTATCGCGACCCGGCGACACTGCGGCCGGTGGAATATTACCTGAAGCTGCCGGAAGCGCTGGGCGAGCGGCTGGTGGTGGTGGTCGACCCGATGCTGGCGACCGGCAACTCGGCGGTAGCGGCGATCACGCGACTCCGACAGGCGGGGGCGACGCAGATCCGTTTCGTGTGTCTGCTGGCCGCACCCGAGGGGCTGGCGACGCTGCACGCGGCGCATCCCACGGTGGTGGTCTACACCGCCTGCGTGGACCGGGAACTGGATGGGCACGGCTATATCCGGCCGGGGCTGGGGGATGCCGGGGATCGGCTGTACGGGACTAAATAAGGCAGGCGCCTCCCCCGGGACGTGCTGGTTTTCTGCCCCTGAACCAGATAGTTTGCCGGGGCGATGCAAC
>DATJEA010000436.1:0-2465 GCA_035497095.1 Acetobacteraceae bacterium
CTCGCCTCGATTGCGCCGCATCAAACACCTCCAGCACGATCAACCAATCGCGCTCCGTCATTCCCGTCAGCATGTCCGGCTCCCTGATGCCGGTCACGCAGTGATTCGAATAAAGTCCGATTCGGGAGCCCGTCAAAATGACATGCCAGGGATTCCGTCCACACGACCTAGCTGGGCCTCTCGAGGAAGCCTATTCACACTGGACCATTACAGGCGCTTCAAAACCAGTGCCGTGATCAGCATGCTGGCGGCGCGTCGCTCATGCTCGATCAGCAGGGCGGCGGCATGCTGAAAATCGCCCGCCACGATAGCCGCCAATATCGCCTTGTGCTCATCGAGTGACTGGGCGAGCCGCGCCGGCACACGCCGGAACCCGCCGCCCATCGCCGCCGTCTGCCCCCACAGCATGGTCAGCAGCCGCAGCGTCCATCGTGTCTCCTCGGTGTCGGACAACAGGGTGTGAAAGGCGCGATTGAGTTGGATGTAGACGGCGATCTGCCCCGCCGCCACCGCCTTTTCCGAACGGCGGATATTGGTTGCCATCTCGGCCAGCCGCCGGCGGCTGTAAGACGGTCCGCCCAGTTCGATCGCCAGCGCCCCGAGCCTGCCGCGCAGCGCATAGACCTCGGTCAGCTCCGCTGTCTGCACGCCGGCCACCACGCTGCCCAGATGCGGGTGCAGGTCGAGCCAGCCCTCGGCCGCTAGGCTGCGCATCGCCTCGCGCACCGGCGTTTCGCTCATCGCGAGCGCCTCCGACACCGCACGGGTGGTGATGTGTCCGCCGGCCGGGACGGTGCCGGAGACGATCAGCTCCTGGATATGCGCCTTGGCCAGCGCGGCCTTGGTGCGGTGCTGGCCGCTCGGCGCGTCAGCCCTTGGTCGCGCCATCGGTCAATCCTGCGATCAGCCATTTCTGCACCAGTAGCGCGAACAGCACGACCGGCACCACCGTCATCGTGCCGACCGCGCACAGCGCCGCCCAGTTGGTGCCGTTCACCGTATCCGCACCGATTCCGGCCACCAACACCGGCATCGTCACCGCGTTGCGATTGGTCAGCACCAGGGCGAACAGCAACTCCTCCCATGCCAGGATGACGCTGAAGATGAAGGTCGAGATCAGGCTCGGCAGCGAGATCGGCACGATGATGCGAAAGAACGCGCCGTAGCGCGAGCAGCCATCGAGGGTCGCCGCCTCCTCAAACTCGCGCGGCAGGCTGATGAAGAAGCCGCGCGTCAGCCACATCACATATGGGATGAGGAAGGTGCAGTAGGCCAGGATCAGCGTGATGTGCTGGTCGGTGAGATCAAGGCTGCGTGCCACCAGGAACAGCGGCACCGCCAGCGCGATTGGCGGCACCCCCCGCGACATCAGGATCAGCGTGCCGAGCGTCGCCGCCCCGCGCAGCCGGATGCGCGCCAGCGCGTACCCTGCCATCGCACCCGCGACCAGCGACAACAGCCCGGAGCCGAACGCCACCACCACGGTGTTGAACATCCGCCCTGGCACGTCGGTGTACAGGATCGCCGAGATGTAGGTTTGCAGCGTCGGGGTGAACCACAGCTTGGGCGGCGTGGTGAAGATGTCGCGCTGTTCCTTGAACGAGGTGAGCACCATCCACGCCACCGGAAACAGGAACAGCGCGCAGATTGCCACCCCGCCCCAGATCCGCGCCTGGCGGGCGAACGCGCGGCGCCGGCGGGCGCCCAGCCCGGCCGCACTGGCCGCGGCGCTCAAAACCGCTTCTCCAGCGCCCTGGTGCCGATCAGAAACATCGCGGTCAGCGCCATCGTCAGCACCAGCACCACCACCGACATCGCCGCCGATTGCACGAACCGCATGCTGCCGAACGCCTCCTGATAGATGAACAGGTTGACCACGTTGGTCGAGCGCCCGGGTCCGCCCACGGTCGAGGCCAGCACGATATCGAACATCTTTACCGCGCCCAGCCAGCGCACAACGAAGATCGCCGCGATCACCGGGGTCAGCAGCGGCAGGCTGATCGCGCGCAGTTGCACCCACCAGTTGGCGCCGTCGATCTCGGCCGCCTCGAACACGTCGCGCGGCAGCGCCAGCAGGGCGGCGGTGGCGATCAGGGTTACGAATGGCGTCCACCGCCAGGTGTCGATCAGCACGATGCTGGCCATCGCCAGGGTCGGGTCGCCGAACCAGTCGAGCGCCGGGATGCCGACCAGCCCGAGCAGATAGTTGGAGACACCCCAGATCGGGTCGAGGATCATCCGCCAGATGCCGCCGGCGACGATCGGCGCGACCACCATCGGAATCAGGAACAGCGACCGCACCACCCCGCCGCCGCGCCAGCGCGCGGCTTTTGCAGGATAATAGACAGTTCGTGCCAGCCATCTTGGCCGGCGTTAGACCTTCACCGGTTCAGCATGGCGGCCGCAGGGCTTAGCCATTACAATGCGCCGGCGTTTTGTTTCGCACCCGCGGGCAAGCACACCAC
>DATJEA010000437.1:0-4465 GCA_035497095.1 Acetobacteraceae bacterium
CTCCTCCCCGAATGGATGAAGTTTTTTGCGCGCTTTTTTTCAAAAAAGCGCCGCTTGCTTAACTATGAAACACCAGCGCCACCCCGAAGGTATGCGCCGGCGCCACCACCAGCCGGTGCGGCTCGCGCGAGCAGGGAATATCGCCGTTGGCCAGTACGGCCTCGGCCTGGTCGAGCGAGGTGGTGCGCAGCACCAGGGCGGCCATGTATTCGCTGCGGCCCTGGGCGCCAGGTGCGGCGGCGCCGAGGCGGCGGGTCAGTTCGGCGGGGTTGACGATATCGAAGCTGGTGAGGCCCACCGCGAGGCGATGGCCGCCGTCGATCTCGGCGACCGCCTCCGGCCCGAACATGCGCAGGAACAGGCCGGCGAGGCGGGCCGGGTCGTCGGCGGCGATCACCGCGCGCAGCACGCCGATGGTGCCGTTGGCATGGCGGCGCCATTCGTCGCGCCAGACCAGGTGGCGGGTGGCGTGTTCGCAGAAATACAGCCGGCCGGCCGGCGTGGTGTCGTTCGGCAGGCGGACGGTGCGGAACGCGGCGTCGCGCGCGCCGCTGGCGAATTCCACCGGGCGGGAGAACGACAGCGGCGGGCTGCTGGCGACCTCGGCCGTGGTGAGGGCGGCGTGCACCGCGTCGGCGTCCTCGGTGCCCCAGACCAGGCCGTTGAGGCCGGTCGGCCAGCCGAGCAGGTCGCTGCGGGCGCCGTCCGGCGGTGCGCCGATCAGTTCCAGGTAGTCGGTGCCGAACACCGCCAGATGGTTGATCGAGCCGAGCGTGTGGTGGCCGCGCGGGGTGAGGGTGAAGCCGAGGCGACGATACAACTCGGCCGCCTCCTCCATGCGGTGCTGCACGTTGACCACGACGTGATCGAGGGTGGCGAGCGGGAGTGTCATGGCGAGGGCCCTTTCGCGGCTGGGCGGCCATGCTGCCACGATCGGGGTGGCGGTCGCCAGCCGGGGGACGGCATCATCCATCAGGATGAATTATTATCCGGTGAAAACGACGCGGCGCAGGGTTAAAATGATGCGTAATCCGGTTTGACAGCGAGGCCCGCGATGCGCGCTTTTTCCCGCCACCCGATGCAAGACGACCAGCGCCTGGCGCCCTGGGGGTTGCTGCTGGCCGGGCTGCTGGCGCTGGCGCTGGCCGCGGCGCTGACCTCGCCGGCGCGGGCCGGCACGAGCCAGCCGAATCCGCCGCACGTCGGTCAGCTGATGCTGCCCGGCAGCCTGCCGCTGACCGTCGCCTGACCCCAGCGACGGGCTGCCATTGCGGCGGGTTCTGCGCTACTGCGGGGGCATGCGGTCCCTGCGCTCCCGGTTATTCGTGCTCTGGGCGTTGTCGCTGGCGGCGTCGCTGGCGGTGGGGCTGTTGCTGCTGCAACTGTATCGGGTGTCGAGCGGCGCCGAGACCGAGCGCGCCCAGGTGGCGTTGCGGCAGGGCTGCGAGGCGATCGGCGACGGCTATAGCTATTTCGCCACCGGCTGGGCCGGGCCGCCGGCCGATGCGCCGGATGGCGGGGTGGACGCTCCGCTGCGGCGCGCGCTGGGCGAGTTGGTCGCGCAGGCGCTGGCGCCGTTCGCCGATCTGCAGGGCGGGCTGTGGCAGCCGCAGGCCGGATTGATCGGGGCGCCGCCGGGCACCGCGCCCTGGCAGGCGGCGGTGGTGGCGCTGGCGCGCGGGGCCGGGCAGGATGACCGGGCGGAAAGCCAGAGCATCGGCTCGGGCGGCACCACGGTGTTGCTGCGGGCCTGCCCGCTCGCCGGCCCGATCGACGGCCTGGTGGGTTGGACGCTGGCGCGGGTGGCGGCGGCGCCGGGTTACGGTCAGCTCCGGCTCGGCGTCGGCGTGCTGCTGGCGCTGGTGCTGCTGAGCAGCCTGTGGCTGACGCTGATGATCGCCGGCTATGCGCGGCGGATCGGCGCCATCGAGGCGGCGCTGGCCGGCCATGAGGCGGCCGGCGGCGATCTGCCGCAGATCGCGCTTACCGGTGAGCGCGATCTGGACCGCGTGGTGGCGGCGCTGAACCGGGCCGGGAGCAGCCTGGCGCAGGCGCGGGCGCGGGCACAGGCGCTGTCGGCGCGGGTGGCGCAGGCCGAACGGCTGGCGGCACTCGGGCGGGTGGCGGCCGGCATGGCGCATGAAATCCGCAACCCGATCGCGGCGATGCGCCTGCGCGCCGAGAACGCGCTGGCGGCGGAACCGGACGGCGGCGGGTCGCGGGCGCGCACCGCATTGCAGGCGATCCTGGCGCAGGTGGCGCGGCTGGACCGGCTGATCGCCGAGTTGCTGGAGATGACCAGGGCGCGCGAGCCGGCGCCGGCGGCGACCGATCTGGCGGCGCTGCTGCGGGGATGCGCGGCCGAGCTGGACGAGTCGGGGACGCGGATCAGCGTCGAGTCGCCGGAGCGGGTGGTGGCGCTCGACGCGGCGCTGCTGCGGCGGGCGCTCGATAATCTGGTGCAGAACGCGCTGCGCCATGCGCCGCCGGGCGGGGTGGTGCGGATCGTGGCCGAGGTGGCGGGCGAGCGGCTGCTGATCCGGGTGCGCGATGATGGCGACGGCGTGCCGGAAGCGCTGCGGGAGCAGGTGTTCGAACCGTTCGTCAGCGGCCACGCCGACGGCACCGGGCTGGGGCTGGCGATCGCCCGCGAGATGGCGCATGCCCAGCGCGGCAGCCTGGCGCTGACCCATCCGGCGCAGCCGACCGAATTCACCCTCGATCTGCCGCTGGGGGGCGCCGCATGGCCCGCGTCCTGATCATTGACGACGACGAGGGGCTGCGCGACAGCCTGGCCGAGACCATCACCGACCTGGGCCACACGCCGGAGCAGGCGGCCGACGGCCAGGGCGGGCTGGACCGGCTGGCCAAGGGCGGCATCGATGCGGTGCTGCTCGACCTGCGCATGCCGGGACTGGACGGCATGGAGGTGCTGCGCCGGCTGCGCGCCGGCCGCGATGCCGGGCGGGCGGCGCCACCGCTGGCGGTGCTGACCGCGGTGGCGACGGCGGCCAACACCATCGAGGCGATGCGGCTCGGCGCGGTGGATCACCTGACCAAGCCGGTCGGGCGGGACGAGCTGGCCGCCGTGCTGGCGCGCATGCTGGCCGCCGCCGCGCCGCCGGCCGCCGCGGCACAGGCCGGCGATCCCGACGAGCTGGTCGGTGATTCGCAGGCGATGCGCGAGGTGCAGAAGGCGATCGGCATGCTGGCCGACAGCGAGGCCAATGTGCTGATCACCGGCGAGACCGGCAGCGGCAAGGAGGTGGTGGCGCGCGCCATCCATCGCCACGGCCCGCGCGGCGCCCATCCGTTCGTCGCGGTAAACTGTGCGGCGATCCCGGCCGGGCTGCTGGAGAGCCAGTTGTTCGGCCATGCCCGCGGCGCCTTCACCGGCGCGGTGGCCGACCGGCTGGGCAGCTTCCGCGAGGCCGATCGCGGCACGCTGTTCCTCGACGAGATCGGCGACATGGACCTCGCCATGCAGGCCAAGCTGCTGCGGGTATTGCAGGACCGGGTGGTGGCGCCGGTCGGCGGCAGGCCGGTGGCGGTCGATGTGCGCATCCTGTCGGCGACGCATCGTGACCTGCGCGCGGCGATCGCCGAGGGCCGGTTCCGCGAGGATTTGTTCTGGCGGCTCGGCGTGGTGCCGCTGGCGCTGCCGCCGTTGCGCGAGCGGCTGGCCGATATCGTCAAGCTGGCGGAGCATTTCCTGGCCCTGGCGCCGGGCGGGCACAGCCTGTCGGCGGCGGCGGCGGCGCGGCTGCTGGCGCATCCCTGGCCGGGCAATGTGCGCGAATTGCGCAACGCGATGGAACGCGCGGCGGCGCTGGCCCGGCAACAGGTGATCGGCGCCGGCGACCTGGCGTTCCTGGAGGCCCCGGCCGTTGCCGAGACGGGGGGCGAAACCGACTGGCTGGCCGGCGACCTGCCCACCGCGGTCGCCCGGCTGGAGACCGCGATGCTGCGCCGGGCGCTGGCCGAGAGCGGCGGCAACCGCACCGAGGCGGCGCGGCTGCTCGGCATCCACCGGCAGCTGCTCTACGAGAAGCTGCGCCGCTACGGCCTGTCCGAAAACCGGACGGAGGGCGTCGGCGATCCGGACGAAGCTCCATCGCGGTAAACCGACACCGCGAGCTATTGCAACGGGTTAGCCTCTGGCACGCGGCATGCACTACAGAGCGCGAGGCCCCATCCGGGCCGACACCGATGGAGAGTGCCATGTCACCGATGAAATCCGCCCTGCTGGCCGCGACCTTGATATTCAGCGGCCCGATGGTGTTCGCCGCCAGCAACGCGATGGCCGCCCGCGCCCCGGTTTATGACGCCGCCCAACTGCCCGTCACCAAGGGCGTGGTGGCGCAGTATTCGCTGACCCCGCGCGGCGACGTGGACGGGCTGATCCTGAAGGACGGCACCGAGGTGCATTTCTCGCCGCACGCCTCCACCCAGCTGGTGTTCGCGG
>DATJEA010000438.1:0-2477 GCA_035497095.1 Acetobacteraceae bacterium
GGCATCGACCATCTGCTGGTCGGCACCATCCGCGAAGACCCGCCCGACATCGTGCTGCTGCCCTCCGGCTGCCTGTGCTGCGCGGTGCGCGGCGACCTGGTGCGGGCGCTGCGCGAGCTGGTGCCAAGAGTGCTCTCCGGCGAGCTGCACCGCGTGGTGGTGGAGACCACCGGCCTGGCCGATCCGGCGCCGGTGATCCAGTCGCTGATGGGCGACGTGGCGCTGGTGCGGCATTTCCGCCTCGACGGTCTGGTCTGCGTGGTGGACGCCGTTCACGCGGCGGCAACGCTCGACGCGCATGAGGCGGCGCGGCGGCAGGTGGCGATGGCCGACCGGATAGTTATGACAAAGACCGATCTCGATGCCGAAACATTGCAACTGACCGCTAAAATCCGCCTTCTGAACCCCTCTGCCCCCATCCTCACCGCCATTCGCGGCGCGCTGGACGCCGAAAAATTGCTCGATTGCGGACTTTTTACCGCCAAAGGCAAGCTTTTGGACGTGCAGAAATGGCTCGACGCGGCCGCATTCGGCCCCGATTCCACCCGTCACGAAGGCATCGAATCGTTCTGCCTCACCTACCACCAACCGCTGCATTGGCAGGGTGTCGGCACCTGCCTGGAGATGCTGATCGGCACCCGCGGCGAGAGCCTGTTACGGGTCAAGGGCATCCTGAACCTGATCGGCCAGGACCGCCCGGTGGCGATCCACGGCGTCCAGCACATGTTCCACGAGCCGACTTTGCTGCCCGCCTGGCCGGACGGCGACCCGCGCACCAGCCGCATCGTGTTCATCACCCACGGCCTCGACCGCGCCACCATCGAAGCCGGACTGGCCGCCTTCGAGGCCGCTGCGGCCGAGGTATGACGTTCAGTTAATTCATATTTTCGCCACGACGCGGAGTGCAGCCTGGGCGCATCAGAGACCGCGACCCGACAGCCGAGAGGGCTCCGCCATGTGTGCCAACACCGCCGAACTGACCTACGAGACCATGCTCACCGACCCGCTGATTCAGTTGGTGATGCAGAGCGACGGGGTAAGCCACGCGCAACTGGCCGCCGTGCTGCGCGACGCCGCGAACGCGATGCAGGCCCACGCCGAACCGCCGCCGACGCGCCCGCATCTCGCCCTGGTGCATTCCGCCGCGCGGCCGCCGCTGGAACTCCGCCCCACCGGAACCTGATTGCGCCGCCCCGAGCCGCCGCCTATCAGAACCCATGGATGGTGACCTGATCTATATCGTCGCCGGCGAACAGAGCGGCGACGTGCTCGGCGCGCGGCTGATCGCGGCCCTGCGCGCGGCCCGGCCGGAGCTGCGCTTCGCCGGCATCGGCGGCCCGCTGATGGCCGCCCAGGGTGTCGAAAGTCTGTTTCCGCTCAACGAGTTGGCCATCATGGGCCTGCTGGAGGTGCTGCCGCGCATCTGGCACCTGCGCCGCCTGCTGCACGCCGCCGCCGCCGATGTCGCGGCCCGGCGGCCGGCGGTGCTGGTGACCATCGACAGCCCCGGCTTCACCTTGCGTCTGCTCAAGCTGGTCGGCGGCACGGTGAAACGCGCGCATTACGTGGCGCCGCAGGTCTGGGCCTGGCGCGAGCACCGGGTGCGGCATTTCCCCGGCCTGTGGGACCGCCTGCTCTGCCTGCTGCCGTTCGAGCCCGAGTATTTCGCCCGCCACGGCCTGCCAGCGGTATTTGTCGGCCATCCGGTGCTGGAATCCGGTGCCGGCGATGGCGATGGCGCCCGGTTTCGCGCCGCCCACGGGCTGGCGCCGGACGCCCCGGTCCTGGTGCTGATGCCCGGCAGCCGGCGCAGCGAGGTGGCCAGGCTTTTGCCGGTGCTGGCCGAAACCCTGGCTCTGCTGACCCCCGCCCTGCCCGGCCTGATCGCGGTGCTGCCGGTGGCCTCGGCGGTGGCCGGGACGGTGCGCGCCGCGACCGCCGCCTGGCCGGTGCCACCGATCATCGTCTCGGCGATCGAGGCCAAACACGACGCCTTCGCGGCGGCTTCGGCGGCGGTGACCAAATCCGGCACCTCCACCCTGGAACTGGCGCTGGCCGGGGTGCCGATGGTGGTGACCTACCGGGTCAACCCGCTGACCGCGATGATCGCCCGGCGGCTGGTGAAAATCCGCTTCGCCGCGATGGTCAACCTGCTGGCCGACCGCGAACTGGTGCCCGAACTGATCCAGCAGGACAGCACCGCGGCAAAACTCGCCGCCGCGGTGCGCCCGCTGCTCGCCGACAAGCAGGCCGGCGCCGCCCAGCGCGCCGCCGTG
The DNA here is from genome assembly GCA_035497095.1 of Acetobacteraceae bacterium. Lineage (GTDB taxonomy): Bacteria > Pseudomonadota > Alphaproteobacteria > Acetobacterales > Acetobacteraceae > 70-18. The sequence continues at coordinate 2,277 of DATJEA010000438.1, forward strand.
GCGCCGGTGCTGGCCAGCCTGGCGGCGCCGTCCGGGACGCCATCCCAGGCGGCGGCAGCGCAGGTGTTGGAGTTGCTCAGAAAGTAAGAATGTTCTTTTTTGAAAAAAAGAACCAAAAAACTTTCAATATCCTGCAACGGCAGCGCTGTGGCGGCCGCGTACACTCCAATGGATGAAAAGTTTTTTTGCTTCTTTTTGTTC
>DATJEA010000439.1:0-2580 GCA_035497095.1 Acetobacteraceae bacterium
GCCGTCTATATCGGGCCGGCCGACCTGTCGTTCGCGTTGGGGCTGGCGCCGCGCGCGGATAATCCCGACAAGCTGCACCTGGCCACCTGCGACAAGATCCGCGAGACCGCGCATCGGCACGGCATCAAGTGCGTGATGCACTGCGCCGGGGCGGCGTTCGCGGCCGGCGCCATCAAGCGCGGCTTCGACATGGTGATGCTGACATCGGACCTGTCCTGCATGGTCGCCGGCGCGCGGATGGAACTCGATGAGCTGAAGTCCAAGACCTCCTGAACCCGGCCGCCGTGCGTGGCCTGCGATGGCACGGCGCTTGCCGATCGCGGGACACGCACGGCTGAACCGCAACGGGCGCTCTCCCCGGCTCCGAACGGTCACAGCGCCACAAACGCGCAGCATGGATGTCGTCATGACCATTCGCATCGCACGGGTCGAGACCTATCTGTACCGCGCCGCGATCAGCGAGCCGATCAAGACCTCGTTCGGCAGCATCCCACGGCGATCCGCCCTGCTGCTGCGCGTCGAGGATGCCGATGGCGCGCATGGCTGGGGCGAGGTCTGGTGCAACTTCCCGCCGCACTCGGCCGACAACAAGCAGCGCCTGATGGAGACGGTGATCGGCCCGGCGGCGATGCGGGGCAGCTTCACCGACCCCGCCGACGCCTGGCACCGGCTGGTCGCTGCCACAAGCCGCTGGTCCATCCAGAGCGGCGAACCCGGCCCGATCGCCGCCTGCCTGGCCGGGCTGGATCTGGCGCTGTGGGATATGACCGCGCGCAAGCAGGGCGTGCCGCTGCGCTTCCTGCTCGGGGCGCCGGCCGCGCGCAGCCATGTCCCGGCCTATGCCAGCGGCCTCAACCCGGACTCCGCCGTGGAGACCATGGCCCGCGCCAGGGCGGCCGGCTTCACCGCGTTCAAGGTCAAAGTCGCCTTCGGCCTTGAACAGGACATCCGGGCGCTCGATCGAGCGTCCGCCGCGTTGCGGGCCGGCGAGCAATTGATGGCCGATGCCAATCAGGGCTGGGATATCGACGACGCCCGCCGCGCCGTGCCGCGCCTGGCCGAATACGGCCTGCGCTGGATCGAGGAGCCGATCCCGGCCGACAGCCCGCCGCAGCACTGGGCGGAACTGGCGATGCTGTCCAGCGTGGCTCTGGCCGGTGGCGAGAACGTCGCCGGTTTCGCCGCATTTCAGGCGCTGATCGCCGCCCGCAGCCATCAGGTGGTGCAGCCGGACCTGTTGAAATGGGGCGGCGTGACGGGCTGCCTCGGGGTCGGCCGCGCCGCGGTGGCGAACGGCCTCGCCTATTGCCCGCATTGGCTCGGCTCGGGCCTCGGCCTGCTGGCCGCGGCACAGCTTCTGGCGGCGGTCGGCGGCCCCGGCCTGCTGGAGCATGACGTGATGGAGAGCCCGCTGCGCGAGCCACTTGCCCAGCCATTCCCGCGCGTCGTCGGTGGCCAATTTCCGTTGCCCGATGGCCCCGGCCTGGGCGCGGAACCGGACCTCGATGCCGCGGCGCCCTATCTGCTGGCGCACCAGGAATTGCGGCCGGCGTAACGCCGCCGGTCAGGCCGCGACCACTTCCATCAGCAGCGTGTCGAGCAGGAAGGAGCCGTCCGGCTCGATCGCGAAATGCCCGGCCACCTCGGCGCTGGCGGCCAGTTGCAGCGCGCGGATCGCCTCGGCGTGCAGCGGCGGGGTGCGCATGCGGGCGATCCAGACCGGGAAATCCATCCGCAGCCGGAAACCATACGTGGCGCGCACGGCGAACCCCGCGCGGCCCAGCGCCGCCAGCCATTCCGCCGCGCTGTAGTCGCGCACATGCGAGGTGTCGCGCAGCAGTTCCACCGCCTGCAGATGGCTGTCGAGCAGCGCCTGGCCGGGCGCCACCGCATCGATGAACACCGCCGTGCTGCCGGCCGCCAGCACCCGCCGCGCCTGGCGCAGCCCGGCCTCGAAGTCGTGCCAGTGATGCGCCGAGAAGCGGCAGCCGAGGAAGTCGAAGGCGCCATCCTCGAACGGCAGGCGCTCGGCCGGCGCGGTGCGGGTGGTGATGTTGGCCAGCCCCCGGTCCCGCGCCGTCGCCGCCACCGCGGCCAGCATCGCCTCGGACAGGTCGCAGGCCACCACCCGCGCGGCGTGCGCCGCCAGCCGGTAGGCGACATGCCCGCCGCCGCAGCCGACATCGAGCGCCATACGCGGCGCGATCCGCTCGGCGATCCCAGCCAGCATGTCGAGATCCTCGCCCACCGCGTGCACCGCGCTGGTGACATAGGCGTCGGCGCGCGGGCCGAACTGGCTGGTGACGTTGGTCTCGTGAGTTGGCTTCATATCCTCGTCTCCGTTCGGCTCACATCGCCCATTCACCCGCCCGCATCACCGGCTGCGCCGCACCCTGCGCATCCAGCCCGTCGACATCGACCTGTGCCGAGCCGATCATCCAATCGACATGGATCAGGCTGCTGTTGCCGCCGCGGGCGGTGAAATCCGCCTCGTTCAGCACATCGCCATCGACGAAGCATTTCCGGTAGGCCTGGCCCAGCGCGATGTGGCTGGCGGCATTCTCGTCGAACAGCGTGTTG
>DATJEA010000440.1:0-4622 GCA_035497095.1 Acetobacteraceae bacterium
CACAAAAAGAAGACTTACTTCCTTGCCTGTTGGATTGCCGCCCAAACCTTCTCCTGCGTCGCCGGCATGTCGATATGAGTGATGCCGTATTCGCTCAACGCATCGACCACCGCGTTCATCACCGCCGGCAGGCCGCCGGCGCAGCCGGCCTCGCCGCAGCCCTTGGCGCCGAGTTCGTTGGTGGTGGCCGGCACCGGGTGGCTCTTGAAGCTGAAGCTGGGGGCGTTGTCGGCGTGCGGGATGCAGTAATCCATGTAGGAGCCGGTGAGGAACTGGCCGTCCTCGTCGTAGACGGTGGCTTCGTAGAGCGCCTGACCGATCGCCTGGGTGACGCCGCCATGCGCCTGGCCTTCCACCAGCATCGGGTTCAGCAGCACGCCGAAATCGTTGACCATGCTGTATTTTACCACGTCGACCACGCCGGTCTCGGGGTCGATCTCGACCTCGCAGACATGGCAGCCATTGGGGAAGGCGCTGGGCACGCCGGGGAACACCAGACTGGCATCGAGCGTGGCGGGCACGCCCTCGGGCATTGGCGGCGCGCTGCGCAGCTTCTCGGCCAGTTCCATGATGCCGATGCCGCGATCGGTGCCGGCGATGCTGAACCGGCCGCCGGTGGCCTGGATGTTGAACTCGATATCGGCTTCGGCGGCCTCCAGGATATGGGCGGCGATCTTGCGGCCGTGCTCGATCACCTGGTCGCCGGCGGCATGGATGGCGCCGCCGCCGTTCATCGCCGAGCGTGAGCCGCCGGTGCCGCCGCCGGCGAGCAACTGGTCGCTGTCGCCCTGCACCAGGCGGATCTTGTCGAACGGGATGCCGAGCTTGGCGGTCAGCACCTGGGCGAATGGCGTCCAGTGGCCCTGGCCGTAATCCAGCGTGCCGGAGATCATCGTCACCGTACCATCGGCCTCGAAGCGGATGCCGCCCATCTCGTTGTTGGCCGGCGCCGTGACCTCCATGTAATGGCCGATGCCGCGGCCGCGCAGCTTGCCGTTTTTGCGGGAGGCGATGCGGCGGGCGGGGAAATTGTCCCAGTCGGCGGCGGCCAGGCCGTCATCGAGCACGGCGGGGAAGTCGCCGCTGTCGTATTCCATGGTGGACGGCGCCTTGTACGGCATCATGTCCGGGGTGATCAGGTTGCGACGGCGCAGTTCCAGCGTGTCGATGCCCATTTCGCGGCCGGCGAGGTCGATCAGCCGTTCCATGTAGTAGTTGCCTTCCGGCCGACCGGCGCCGCGATAGGCGCCTACCGGGGAGGTGTTGGTGAACATGCATTTCACCGCGGCATGGATCAGCGGGGTTTTGTAGACGCCGATGATGTTCTTCACGATGTTCATGGTCGGCGGCAGCGTGGTCGAGTTGGACAGCACGGCGCCGACATTGCCATAACCGGTGACGCGCAGGGCGAGGATGTGGCCGTCCTTGTCCAGCGCCATCTCGGCGGTATGGTCGTGGTCGCGGCCGTGGCTGTCGGACAGGAAGCTCTCGCTGCGCTCATCGGTCCATTTCACCGGCGCGCCGAGCATGCGGGCGGCCTGCAACAGGCAGATATATTCCGGAAAGCAACTGGCCTTCATGCCGAACGAGCCGCCGACATTGCCGGTCAGCACGCGCACCTTCTCGGCCGGCACATCCATCACGCCGCGCACCGCATTGCGCAGACCGAACACGCCCTGGCAGCCGACACGCAGCACGAAGCGGCCTTCGGCGGCGTCGTATTCGCCCAGTGCCGAGCGCGGTTCCATGGCGGAGACCACGATACGGCTGTTGCGAATATGCAGTCTGGTGACATGCGCGGCGCGGGCGAAGGCCGCCTCGACCGCGGCGGCGTCGCCGAATTTCCAATCCAGCACCACGTTCTCCGGCGCCTCGTCGTAGATCGCCGGGGCGCCAGGGGCGGCGGCCTGGGCGGCGGTGGTGACGGCGGGCAGGGTGTCGATCTCGGCGAATACCGCCTCGGCGGCGTCCTTGGCCTGCATAAGGGTCTCGGCGACCACGATGGCGATCGGGTGGCCGACATAGCGCACCCGGTCGGTGGCCAGCGCCCATTGCGGCGGCTTGGGGATCGGCCGGCCGTCGAAGTTGGCGCCGGTGACATTGGCGGGCATCGGCTTGATGCCGGCGGCCTGCAGGTCGGCGCCGGTGAGTACGGCGCGAACGCCTGGCATCGTCTTGGCCGCCGCGGTGTCGATCGAGCGAATGATGCCGTGCGCGTTGCGGCTGCGCACCATCACTCCGTAGAGCTGGCCGGGCAGGCTGATATCGTCGCTGTAGCGGCCCTCGCCGCGCAGCAGCACCGGGTCTTCCAGGCGGGAGACCGGCTGGCCGACGGCGAAGCGGCCCGGTTGCAGGGCATCGGACGGAGTGAGGACATTCATCGGGCGCTTCTCCTGGGCAAGCTGCGGAGCGTTGATCGTCCTGCAAGGATGGGGACGGGGTGCTTGGCGTTAAACTGCCGACCATCCGGCCATTGCGCAACCCGCCACTTCACGCCGCCTCCGGCGGCTCGCGCCAGGCGAGCATGGCGATCACCAGGGTGGCGCTCTCGACCGCGATGATGAGGCCGACCACGCCGGGCCAGCCGACGGTATGGAACACCCAGCCGGGCAGGATGCCGCCGAGCGCGCCGCCGATATAATACAGCGTGACATAGACCCCGACCGCGGTGGATTTGGCCCGGCGGACCGCGACGCCGATATAGCCGATGCACAGCGCCTGGACCACGAACAGCCCGCCGGACAGCCCGGCCAGCCCGGCGATCGCCCAGGCGATGCTCGGCAGCAGGGTCAGCAGCAGACCGCCGCAGGCCATTCCGATCGCCAGCGCCAGCGTCCACAGCCGCCCGATCCGCACCGCGAGGTGGGTGGCGACCGTGGTGGTGACCACGCCGAGCAGATAGACCAGGAACACGAAGCCGAGTGCCGCCGGGCTCAGCGAGTAGGGCGGCGCGGCGAGATGGAAATTCACGAAGGTGAAGGTCGCCACGTTGGAGAACAGCATGCCGAAGCCGATCGCGCAGGTGGCCAGCAGGCGCGGGTTGGCGAGGTGGTCGCGATAGGTCGCCAGCGTGCTGCGCAGCCCGCCCTGCACCGGCCGGAAGCGCTGCTCACGCGGCAGCGCCCAGGCGATATACAGCCCGCCGGCCAGGGTGAGGGCGGCGATCGCCATGAAGGCGATCCGCCAGTTGGCCAGGTCGGAGACGACGCCGGCGATGAACCGGCCGCCGAAGCCGCCCAGGATGGCGCCGATGCTGTAGATGCCGGCGGCGCGGATGCCGTCCGCCCCCTCGCACTCATCGCCGATATAGGCGACCGTGATGGCGAAGATGAACGGCAGCAGCAGGCCTTGCAGGAAGCGCCAGACCAGCATCGCCTCCAGGCTCATCGACCCGGCCACCAGCAGGGTCGGCAGCACCAGGATCAGGCAGGCGCCGACGATCAGCCGCTTGCGGCCGAGCCGGTCGGACACCGAGCCGACGAACGGGGCGATCAGTGCCACCGCCAGCAGCGGCGCGGTGATGGTGAGCCCGGTGCGCGCCGGCGACACGCCGAAGCTGTCGGTCAGCACCGGCAGGATCGCCTGTGGCGTGTAGAGGTTGAGGAAGGTGCAGATGCCGGCCACCGCGACGGCGGCGGTGCGGTGGTCGATCCCGGCCATGCCGGTCAGCGCCGCACGGGAGAGGGCGTCATGGCGCCGCCATGATGGCGCGGCACGCTGCGGGCAGCGGCGGTGGCGGCTTCGGCTTGGTCGGCGGGCTGGGCGGCGCGTCCAACTGGTCGAACCACCATTGCAGCGTGGCGTCACAGCCGTCGCCGGGCGGTGGCGGCGGTAGCTGGTGGCATTCCGGCTGGCCGGGCGGGCATTGGAAGCTGATGTGGAAATGCGCCGAATGGCCCCACCAGGGGCGAATCAGGCGCAGCCAGGTGCGGTCGCCGGTGACAGTCTGGCACAGATGCCGCTTGATCGCCGGGTTGACCAGCACGCGGTCGACGCCAGGCAGCCCGGTGGCCAGCTTCAGCAGTGTGGCCGCGGCCGGGGTCCAGCGGGCGGGGTCGATATCGCGGCCATCGCGGCGGACCAGGCTGGGCGGGTTCAACGCATCGCGCGCGGCCACCGGCAGCACCAGGTGCGGCGGCGTGACGTCGAGCCAGATATCGGCATCGAGGCCGCGCTGATGGCTGACATGGCCGCCACGCAGCGGGCCGCCGCGCGGGCCGGAGAGGTCGCCGATATAGACATCTGGCAGGCCGGCAGCGCGGGCGCGGCGCCCGAGTTGTTCCAGTGCCGCGATGGTCGAGGGTGCGCCCCAGAAGCTGCTGTGCGACGGACGGATGGTCTGCACGCCGGGAGCGGTGTCCGGCAGGCGTTCGGCGCCGGCGATGCAGCCCGTGCCGCGGCCGATGATGCGCAGCGGGCCGGGGGCGGGGGTGGTGGGCGCGGCGGCCCCGGTCAGCAGTGCCGCGAGGGTGGCGAGCAGCAGGCGCTTGATCGCCGGGCGGGCCATGTCAGCGGAACGCCACGGTGCGCGAGAGGTGAAAATTGAGGAACATCCCAGCCACCGCGCCGGCGGCGATGGCCAGGATCGGATGGCTGTGGCAGAGCGGGCTGAAGAAGATCAG
>DATJEA010000441.1:0-3517 GCA_035497095.1 Acetobacteraceae bacterium
TGGCGTCGATGACAGCGGGCACACTGAACGGCGGCACCGGGCGCAGCGACCATGCCGGACCGCCGCCGAGGCCGGGTGGGTTCAGCAGGTGCAGCGCCTCGACCATGCCCTGATGGAAGACCAGGACGGCCACGAAGCCGGCGACGAATCCGATGATCAGGCGGGAAGGCGTGCTCATGGCGGTGCCCCTTGTGCCGCTATGGTGTGCGACCGTGGCGGCAACATAGTGTTGCACGATGACAAGCCGGTGGCCATATGCACCGGTTTGCCCGATGATAAGCATGGGTGGCGGGCAAGAGGCGGTGCGGGTGACGAGGCTGACCAACGAGGACATCGAGCGGCTGGCCAGCCGGGTGGCGATGCTCGCCTCCGATGACGGCGAGGCCGACAATGCCGGCCGCGCGGTCGGCCAGCTGGCGCGGCGGCTGGGGCTCACTGGCGGCGATCTGAAACATATGTTCCTGGACGGCGCCAGACCGGACGCGCAGGCGACGCGGGCGCGCGGCCATGAGGTGGAGCGGCTGGAGCGCGAGCTGGAGGAATTGCGGCGCAACCTGCGCAGCATGGAAGCCGCTGCCCGGGTGATCCAGTGGGAACGCGACGAGCTGCTGACCGAAAAGGGCGAGTTGACGGTCCGGCTGTACCGCGGCCGTGCGCTGCGGCGCTCGCGGCGGATCGCGCTGGCGGCAGGCGCGGCGCTGGTGCTGCTGGTCGGCGGCACGGTGGCGATGCTGGGCCCCGACCTCGGCAGTCCGCGCGTCTCGGTGGAGCGGCCGACCAGCGGCATCGCCATCGTGCGCAGCGCGCATGCCCGGCTGCTGAGCGCGCCGAAAACGGACGCGGCGCTGGTGGTGGCGATGCCGCCGGGCACCAGGCTGGTGGTGCGCCGGGTGCTGTGGAACATGATGATGCAATGGGCCGAGGTGGAGATGGGCAGGCTCAGCGGCTATGTGCCGACCACCGACCTCGAAATGTTCTGAGCGCCTGCTCTATCCGACCTTCCGGGCGACGCGGCGTGCCGCCGCCAGCGCGGTGCGGGCCCACGCGACGAGTTCGTCCGGTTCGTCGAACAGTCGCTCCGGCACCGGCCAGAACGCCAGGTCGATGCTGCGACCCTGCTTCCGGTAGGAGAGCGGTGGGGCCGTTTCAGCCTCCTTGAAGGCACCGCGGCTCTGCGCGTCGACCCGGACGTAGAGCGTGTCGTCGGCGACCATGGCGAACATCAGGCCATCGCAGAACACCCCGGTCTTGCCGAACATGCGGCGGAATGTGACGCGGCCGAGCGGGGCGAGCTGGTCACGCAGGAAATCGGCGAAGCTGTCGCTGGCGACCATGCGCGGGTTTCTTCCTGGTGCGGCGGCTACGCGGGAGATGGCGGCAGGGCTGGCCTGCCGGGGGCGGGAAGGGCGGGCTGCTCGTCTTTCAGCGCGACGCCGGTGAGTTGGAGGCGGCGCATTTCGGCAATGAGCCAGAGCAGTTTGGCGGCGGCCTGGGGGAGCGACAGGCCCTCGGGGCGGATGTTGGAGATGCAGTTGCGCTCGGCGTCGGTGCGGCCGGGGCGCGGCTGCCAGGTGAGGTAGACGCCGAGGCTGTCCGGGGTGGACAGGCCGGGGCGCTCGCCGATCAGCACCGCGACCGCCTCGGCCTGGAGGGCGGCGCCGATGTCGTCGCCCAGCGCCACGCGGCCCTGGGTGGCGATGATGATTGGGGCGGGGCCGAGTGCTGCGATGAGCTGCGCGAGCAGGGGGGCGGCGTGGCGTTGCACGGCCAGCGCCGAGAGTCCGTCGCAGACCACCAAAGCGATCTGGCCGGGCGTCTGGGTGAGCGTGGCGCGGTCGGCGGCGTTGAGGCGGCGGCCGAGATCGGGGCGCAGCAGGTAGGTTCGGCGGTCGGGGCAGGCGCTGCGCACGGTCTGGCTGGGCAGGCCGGCGGCGTCCAGATCGGCGGTGAGGGCGGCGAGGTCGAGCGGGGTGTGCACCGCGTCGCGGGCGGCGGCGTGGGCGGCCTGGAAGGCGAGATGGGCTTCGGTCGGCTGGGCGTTGCCGGCGCGGCCGAGCGCGATGCGGGCCGGGGTGAAGCGGCGCAGGTTCTGCCAGAGGGTCGGCGCCTGGGTCATGCGAGGCCGATCAGCGCCGGGGAGAGGCCGGCGGGCGGGCTCGGGGATTGGGTGTTCAGGCCCATCCGTTCCAGCCATGCCTCGAATTCCGGCGCCGGGCGGCGGCCGAGCACGCCGCGGAGGTAGAGCGCATCGTGGAAGCTGGTGGACTGGTAGGACAGCATCACGTCGTCGGCCCCCGGCACGCCCATGATATAGGTGACGCCGGCAACCGCGAGCAGGGTGAGCAGCGTGTCCATGTCGTCCTGGTCGGCTTCGGCGTGGTTGGTGTAGCAGACGTCGCAGCCCATCGGCAGGCCGAGCAGCTTGCCGCAGAAATGGTCCTCCAGCCCGGCGCGGATGATCTGCTTGCCGTCATGGAGGTATTCCGGGCCGATGAAACCGACCACGGTGTTGACCAGCAGCGGCTGGAATTCGCGGGCGACGGCGTAGGCGCGGGCCTCGATGGTCTGCTGGTCGACGCCGTGATGCGCGCCGGCGGACAGCGCGCTGCCCTGGCCGGTCTCGAAATACATCACGTTGTTCCCCACGGTGCCGCGCTTGAGCGAGAGCGCGGCGTCGCGGGCCTCGGCGAGCATCGCCAGGGTGATGCCGAAGCTCTGGTTGGTCGCCTCGGTGCCGCCGATCGACTGGAATACCAGGTCGAGCGGCGCGCCTTGCTCGATGCAGCGCAGGCTGGTGGTGACATGGGCCAGGATGCAGGTCTGGGTGGGGATGTCGTAGCGCTGGCGCACTTCGTCGAGCAACTGCAGCAGGGCGGTGGTGGCGGCGACGCTGTCGGTGGCCGGGTTGACGCCGATCACCGCGTCGCCGGCGCCGAGCAGCAGGCCATCGAGCGTGGAGGCGGCGACGCCGCGCGGGTCGTCGATCGGGTGGTTGGGTTGCAGGCGGACCGACATGCGGCCGGGCAGGCCGATGGTGTTGCGGAAGGCGGTGGTGACCTGGCATTTCGCGGCCACCGCGATAAGGTCTTGCAGCCGCATGATTTTCGAGACGGCGGCGGCCATCTCGGGGGTGATGCCGTGGCGCAGGGCTGCCAGCGCGGCGGTATCGGCCTCGCCCAGCAGCCAGTCGCGCAAGCCGCCGACGGTGAGATGAGCGATCGGCGCGAAGGCGGCGGGATCGTGGCGGTCGAGGATCAGCCGGGTGACGTCGTCCTGCTCGTAGGGGATGACCGGGGCGTTGAGGATGGCGGCGAGCGGGGTGTCGGCCAGCGCGTATTGCGCGGCGGCGCGTTCGGAGGCGGTTTCGGCGGCGATGCCGGCAAGCTGGTCGCCGGAGCGCAGCGGGGTGGCGCGGGCCAGCAGGGTGGCGAGATCGGGGAAAGAATAGCTGGTGCCGTTCACGCTATGTCGCCAGGCCATGGGAGACGCCCCTTAAATCGCTGGACTCGGATGCAAC
>DATJEA010000442.1:0-3887 GCA_035497095.1 Acetobacteraceae bacterium
GGTGATCTGCACGCTCGATGACGGCATCAAGCTCGGCATGGAATTCACCGTGCAGATGGGCAAGGGCTACGTCGCAGCGGCCGCCAATCGGCCGGAAGACGCGCCGATCGGGCTGATCCCGGTCGACAGCATCTTCTCCCCGGTCCGCCGGGTGTCGTACAAGGTGGAGCCGACCCGCGTCGGCATGGTCACCGATTTCGACAAGCTGCTGTTGCAGGTGGAGACCAACGGCGCCGTCACGCCCGAGGATTCGGTGGCGCTCGCCGCGCGCATCCTGCAGGACCAGTTGCAGCTGTTCATCAACTTCGACGAGCCGCAGGCTGCCCGCACCGAGGAGCCGCAGGACGATCTGCCGTTCAACCGCAATCTGCTGCGCAAGGTCGACGAACTGGAGCTGTCGGTCCGCAGCGCCAATTGCCTGAAGAACGACAACATCGTCTATATCGGCGATCTGGTGCAGAAATCCGAGCAGGAGATGCTGCGCACGCCGAATTTCGGCCGCAAGTCGCTCAACGAGATCAAGGAGGTGCTGTCCTCCATGGGTCTGTCGCTGGGCATGACGGTGACTGGCTGGCCGCCCGAGAATGTCGAAGATCTGGCCAAGCGGCTCGAAGAGCCGTTCTGAGCCCCGTTTGAAGTAGGAGCGAATACCAATGCGTCACGGGGTTGCCGGCCGGAAGCTCGGCGTTACCACCTCCCACCGCTTCGCCATGTTCCGCAACCTGGCGCATGCGCTGATCAAGCACGAGCAGATCACCACCACGCTGCCGAAGGCGAAGGAGCTTCGTCCGGTCGCCGAGAAGCTGATCACGCTGGGCAAGCGCGGCGGGCTGCATGCCCGCCGGCAGGCCTATGCGCAGTTGCGTGACGACGTGATCGTCGCCAAGCTGTTCGACACCCTGGCCGACCGCTACAAGGGCCGCGCCGGCGGCTATTGCCGGGTGCTGAAGGCCGGCATCCGCTACGGCGATGCCGCCGACATGGCGGTGATCGAACTGGTCGACCGCGACCCCGCCGCCAAGGGCCAGGACAGCGGCCCGAAGCAGGAAATCGCCGAAGACGGCGAGAGCGAGTAGCTTCGTAATCTTGATGGCGACAGAAAGCCGGCCGCAGGGCCGGTTTTTTCGTTGAGGGGTCCAGGGGCTCGGCCCGCATATCTCACGAGCATGGGCGGGGTGTGGGGCGGAGCCCCACCCTTTCTGCTACACTCCCCTCGTCATGACGAGGTTCACCGTGCCCCCCACCGAGGACCTGCTTTCCGGCGTAGCGCCGCCGCCCCCCGCCGCCAGCCAGCCGCTGGCCGATCGGCTGCGGCCGAAGACGCTGGCCGATGTGGTCGGCCAGGATCATCTGCTTGGTCCCAGCGGCACGCTGACGCGGATGCTGGAGCGCGGCTCGCTTGCGTCGCTGATTCTGTGGGGGCCGCCGGGTGTCGGCAAGACCACCATCGCGCGGCTGCTGGCCGAGCGGGCCGATTTGCGGTTCGTGCAGCTTTCCGCGGTGTTTTCCGGCGTCGCCGATCTCAAGCGCGCGTTTGACACCGCGCGGGCCCGGCCGGGCGGTCGGGCGACACTGCTGTTCGTCGACGAGATTCATCGTTTCAACCGGGCGCAGCAGGACGGGTTTCTGCCGGTGGTGGAGGATGGCACCGTCACGCTGATTGGCGCCACCACCGAGAACCCGTCTTTCGCGCTCAACGGCGCGCTGCTGTCGCGCTGCCAGGTGCTGGTGCTGCGCCGGCTGGACGATGACGGGTTGGAGCGGTTGCTCGCCCGCGCCGAGGGGGCGGCACCCTTGCCGCTGACCGCCGAGGCGCGCGCCACGCTGCGCGCGATGGCGGATGGCGATGGCCGCTATTTGCTGAATCTGGCCGAGCAGCTCCAGGCGCTGCCGCCGGAGACGCCGCCGCTCGATGTCGCGGCGCTGTCGGAGTTGCTGGCCAAGCGGGCGGCGCTGTACGACAAGGACCGCGAGGAGCATTACAACCTGATTTCCGCGCTGCATAAATCGCTGCGCGGGTCGGATGCCGACGCGGCGCTGTACTGGCTCGCACGGATGCTGGCCGGCGGGGAGGACCCGCGCTACATCGCCCGCCGGCTGGTGCGGTTTGCCAGCGAGGATGTCGGCATGGCCGATCCGCAGGCGCTGCCGCAGACGCTGGCCGCCTGGGAGGGCTATGAGCGGCTTGGCTCGCCGGAGGGGGAGCTGATGATCGCGCAGGCCGTGGTCTATCTGGCCACCGCGCCGAAATCGAACGCGCTCTATGCCGCGATCGGCGCCGCCCGGCGGGCTGCGGCCGCCACCGGCAGCCTGATGCCGCCGCCGCATATCCTGAACGCGCCGACCAAGCTGATGAAGCAGCTCGGCTACGGCGCCGGCTACGCCTATGATCACGACGCCGAGGACGGGTTTTCCGGGCAGAACTATTTCCCCGAGACCATGCCGCGCGAGCAGTTCTATCGCCCGAAAGATCGCGGTTTCGAACGCGAGATCGGCAAACGCCTGGCCTACTGGGCCAATCTCCGCAAAGAGCGCAGCCCATGACCGTCAGCACCTCCGCCGTCAGCAATCGCCAGGTCACCGAGGACGAGGCCGATATCCGGCTGGACCGCTGGTTCCGCCGGCATTTTCCGACACTGACCCAGGGCGCGATCCAGAAATTCTGCCGCACCGGGCAGGTTCGCGTCGATGGCCGCCGGGTTGAGGCGGCGACCCGGCTGGCGCCGGGGCAGAGCATCCGCGTGCCGCCGATTCCGGCCGCGCCGAGCACGCCGAGGCCGGCGCAGGCGCTGGACCCCAGGCTGGCCGCCGAGATGCGCGCCATGGTGCTCTACCAGGACGAGCAACTGATCGTCATCAACAAGCCGCAGGGGCTGCCGACGCAGGGCGGGCCGGGCATCAGCAAGCATGTCGACATGATGCTGGCGGCGTTCCGGGACGAGGGCGGTCAGAAGCCGCGGCTGGTGCATCGGCTGGACCGCGAGACCTCCGGCGTGCTGGTGGTCGCGCGCAGCCCCGGCACCGCCGCCAAACTGGCCGCCGCGTTCCGCAGCCGCGAGGTACACAAGACCTATTGGGCGATCGTCTGCGGCCGGCCGGTGCCGGTGGAGGGGCGGATCGACGTGGAACTGGCCCGGGTCGATGGCTTCAAGGGTGAGCGGGCGGCGGTGGCCGGCGCCTATGATACCGACACCGCGCGCGCCATCACCGATTACCGCACGCTGGACCATGCCGGCCGCAAGCTGGCCTGGCTGGAATTGTCGCCGCTGACCGGGCGCACCCACCAGTTGCGGGTGTCCTGTGCGGCGATCGGCGCGCCGATCCTCGGCGACCTGCCGTACGGCGAAGAACGGCCGCACGAGGAACGGCGCAATACGGCGCTTTACGAGGGGCTCGGCGAGACGCTGCATCTGCATGCGCGCCGGCTGGAATTGCCGCATCCGGCTGGCGGCTGGCTCACCGTGGAGGCCGAGTTGCCGGCGCATATGGTTGAGACCTTCGCGACGCTCGGGTTTACCGCAGCGGCGGCGCTGGCGCCGGTCAGGACGTAGGCGAGCGGGCAGGAGCCGAGGTTTTCGGATGGCTCAGTCGGGCGGTTTCGGGCGGCGGAGACCGGGCACGCGCAGGCGCAGGCGGTGCGGGACGAAGGGCCAGCGATGCGGCGAGTGTTCGGCGAAGGGCGGCGGCTCGGGTTTGCGCGGCCTGGGCTGGCGGGGCCGGACACGGGGTGGCGGAGCGGGGCGGGTGATATAGGCCGGGGGTGCTACGGCGAACATCCGGCAGAGCGGGCGCAGCAGCCGGCCGGCCTGCGGGGCGGCGGCGCAGAGGGCGGCGATCTCCGGATCATCGACCAGAAGCTGGATGCGCGGCGCGTATTGCGCCAGCGG
>DATJEA010000443.1:0-2673 GCA_035497095.1 Acetobacteraceae bacterium
GCCATCCATAACCTCTCCTGGGGCGCGGCACAGCCGTTGGCCGGCGCCTGGGCGGACCGGGCCGGGGCGGCGCGGGTGCAGGCGCTGGGCGCGCTGCTCTATGCCGCCGGCTTCGCGCTGCCGGCGATGATGCCGGCAACCTGGTCGGTGATGCTCGGGATTGGGCTGCTGACCGGCGTGGGCATGGCGCTGCTCGGCTGGGGGGTGTCGCTGGCCGGGGTGGCGCGGGCGTTTCCGGCGGCGCGGCGCACCTCGGCGACCGGGCTGGCCAGCGCCGGCGGCTCGGTGGGGCAGATGCTGCTGCTGCCGGTCGCCGCGGCGGCGATCGGCTATGGCGGCGGCGGGCTCGGGCTGCTGGTGATGGCGGCGGTGCTGCTGGTCGCCATCCCGCTGGGCCGGCCGCTGGACCGGGCGGCGCTGGCGTATCCGGCGCTGCCCGCGGCGCGGGCCGGCGGCACCATGGCGGCGGTGCGGCTGGCGCTGCGCGATCGCAGTTTCGTGCTGGTTTCGCTGGGGTTTTTCACCTGCGGCTTCCAGCTTGCGTTCCTGGCGACGCATTTGCCGGGCTATCTGAGCCTGTGCGGCATGCCGGCCTCCACCGGGGCCTGGGCGCTGATGCTGGTCGGCGGCGCCAATATCGTCGGCAGTTGGGCCTGCGGGCGGATGGGCCAGGTTTTGCCGCCGCAATACGTGCTGGCCGGGATCTATCTGCTGCGCGCGGTGGCGATCCTGGCGTTCTGGCTGTCGCCGAAGGATGCGCTCTCCACCGCGCTGTTCGCCATCGTGATGGGACTGTTCTGGCTCGGCACGGTGCCGCTGACCAATGGCGTGATCGCCAGCCGGTTCGGGGTGCGCGATATCGGCGCGCTGTTCGGGGTGTGCTTCATCAGCCATCAGGTCGGCGGGTTTCTCGGCGCCTGGATGGGCGGGCTGGTGTTCGGCTGGACCGGCAGCTACGACGCCGCGTTCCTCGCCACCGCCGCCGCCGGCCTGGTGGCCGCGGCGTTCAACCTGCCGATCCGCAGCCCGCGCGTGGTCGCCGCCTGACTGAGTTGACAGCGGCGGCCAACCGGCACAGGCTCCCGCCATCCGAGGGGTGCCCCGCCAGGGGGCTGAGATACCGACGGCTCGTGCCCGATGCAAGTTGGGGGGGCGGCGCGGTGACCCTGAGAACCTGATCCGGTGCATACCGGCGTAGGAACGGGAAGACCGCGCAGACGTATTCCCCCTCCTCCGCCGGTGGCCGCCATGGGAGAGGAGAGGTCCATGAATATCCAAGCCAAGGCTGGGAATATCCAAGCCAAGCCCGCTGCCGTGACGGTGGGGCCGGTGATCGGCTCGCAAAATCTACATCCCGGTGCCCGACCGGCCGGATATCGCGGTGCCGTTCCGCGAGATCGACCTGCATCCGACCGCCAACGAGCCGCCATTCCGGCTGTACGACACCTCCGGCCCCTATACCGACACCGCGGCGCAGATCGACCTGGAAGCCGGGCTGCCGGCGGTGCGGGCGCCGTGGATCGCCGGGCGCGGGGTGCAGGCGGTTGCCGCGCGTGCGGTGAAGCCGGAGGACAACGGCTTCGTGCCCGAGGACAAGCTGGTCGCCCCCTGCCCGGCTGCGCGCACCGTGGTTGCCGGGCAGCCCGGCCAGCTGGTAACGCAGTTCGAATTCGCGCGCGCCGGCATCATCACCGAGGAGATGCGCTACGTCGCGCATCGGGAGAACCTCGGGCGGACGGCGATGCACGAAGGCGCCGAGGCGCGGATCGCCGATGGCGAGAGCTTCGGCGCGGCGATTCCGGCCTTCGTGACGCCGGAATTCGTGCGCGCCGAGATCGCCAGCGGCCGGGCGATCATTCCGGCCAACATCAACCATCCCGAGCTGGAGCCGGTGATCATCGGCCGCAACTTCCTGGTCAAGATCAACGCCAATATCGGCAATTCGGCGGTCACCTCCTCCGCCGCCGAGGAGGTGGAGAAGCTGGTCTGGGCGATCCGCTGGGGCGGCGACACGGTGATGGACCTGTCCACCGGGCGCAACATCCACAACATCCGCTCGTGGATCATGCGCAACTCGCCGGTGCCGATCGGCACGGTGCCGATCTATCAGGCGCTGGAGAAGGTCGGCGGCGACCCGGACAAGCTGGACTGGGAGGTGTTCCGCGACACGCTGATCGAGCAGGCCGAGCAGGGGGTGGATTATTTCACCATCCATGCCGGCGTGCGGCTGGCCTATGTGCCGCTGACCGCGAGGCGCACCACCGGCATCGTCTCGCGCGGCGGCTCGATCATGGCGCGCTGGTGCCTGGCGCATCACAAGGAGAGCTTCCTCTACGAGCATTTCGCCGACATCTGCGATATCATGCGCACGTATGACGTGAGCTTCTCGCTGGGCGACGGGCTGCGGCCGGGTTGCAATGACGACGCCAACGACGCGGCGCAGTTCGCCGAGTTGGAGACCCTCGGCGAGTTGACCAAAATTGCCTGGGCCAAGGGCTGTCAGGTGATGATCGAAGGCCCAGGCCACGTGCCGATGCACAAGATCAAGGTCAACATGGACAAGCAGTTGGCGGAATGCGGCGAGGCGCCGTTCTACACCCTCGGGCCGCTGACCACCGACATCGCGCCGGGCTACGACCACATCACCTCGGCGATCGGGGCGGCGATGATCGG
>DATJEA010000444.1:0-2170 GCA_035497095.1 Acetobacteraceae bacterium
TGCCAAGGGTGGCGCGCAGATAGGCCTGCACCCGGGCAATATCTGTTTCGTTCACGTAAATCCCTCCAACTCGAACCACGCCAGGCGGCTCCGGCGCGTATATAAGCCGCTCAGCGCGGTACGCCACCCCCGGCATCGGCCTGCGGCCGCACACCGGTCATCCGCCCGGATGCAGATGGCAGGACACCATATGCCCGCCGCCGACATCGACCAGCGGCGGCGCCTCCACCCGGCAGCGCGCGAACACGTAGGGGCAGCGGGTATGGAAGGTGCAGCCCGGCGGCGGCTTCACCGGGCTCGGCACATCGCCTTCCAGCAGCCGCTTGGTGCGCTTCACCGTCGGGTCCGGCACCGGCACCGCCGACAGCAGCGCCTCGGTATACGGATGCAGCGGCTCGCGAAACAGCGTCGCCCTGTCGGCGTATTCGACGATCTTGCCGAGATACATCACCGCCACGCGATGGCTGATATGCTCCACCACCGCCAGGTCATGCGCGATGAACAGATAGGACAGCTTCTTCTCGCGCTGCAAATCCATCAGCAGGTTGATCACCTGCGCCTGGATCGACACATCCAGCGCCGAAACCGGCTCGTCGCCGACGATCAGCCGCGGGTTGAGCGCCAGCGCGCGGGCGATGCTTATGCGCTGGCGCTGGCCGCCGCTGAACTGGTGCGGGTAATTGCCCATCTGGCCGGGCCGCAGCCCGACCTGTTCGAACAACTCGGCGGTGCGTTCCTCGGCCGCCCGGCCGGTGGCAACGCCATGCACCAGCAGCGGTTCGCGCACGATGGCGCCGGCGGTCATGCGCGGGTTGAGCGAGGAGAACGGGTCCTGGAACACCATCTGCATCTGCCGCCGATACGGCCGCAGCGCCTTGCGCGAGATCCGCGTGATGTCGGTGCCATCGATCAGGATCCGGCCATCGGTCGGCTCGATCAGCCGCATCACGGTGCGCGCGACGGTGGACTTGCCACAGCCGCTCTCGCCCACCAGCCCCAGCGTCTCGCCCTCGGCGACCGAGAAGCTGACCCCATCGACCGCATACACAAAGCCCGCCGCACGCCGCAGCAACCCCTTGCGGATCGGGAAATGCTTCTTCAGCCCGTTGACCTCGATCACGGGCGCCTCGATCACCGCTGGCGCGGTCCCGCTCATGCCCCGCCTCCATACAGTTCCTCGGCGTGCCAGCAGGCGACGAAATGGCCGGGCCGCCGCTCCTCATAGTCGGGATAGGCGGCGCGGCATTGCGCATCGGCAAACCGGCAGCGCGGCGCGAAGGTACAGCCCACCGGCAGGTTGGTCAGCGGCGGCACGATGCCGGGAATCTCCTGCAGGCGCTCGGTCGCCGCCGCGCCATCCGCCGCGAGGCTCGCCAGTCGCGGCACCGAGGCGAGCAGCCCATGCGTGTAGGGATGCAGCGGCAGCGCGAACAGGTCGAGGACCGACGCCTCCTCGATCTTGCGGCCGGCATACATCACCACCACCCGGTGCGCGGTCTCGGCCACCACGCCGAGATCATGCGTGATCAGCATGATCGCGGTACCCATGTCCTGTTGCAGGCGCAGCAGCAGGTCGAGAATCTGCGCCTGGATGGTCACGTCGAGTGCTGTGGTCGGCTCGTCGGCGATCAGCATCTTGGGGTTGCAGGCCACCGCCATGGCGATCATCGCCCGCTGGCGCATGCCGCCCGACAACTGATGCGGAAACTCCTTGGCCCGCTGCGCCGG
The DNA here is from genome assembly GCA_035497095.1 of Acetobacteraceae bacterium. Lineage (GTDB taxonomy): Bacteria > Pseudomonadota > Alphaproteobacteria > Acetobacterales > Acetobacteraceae > 70-18. The sequence goes on from DATJEA010000444.1 coordinate 1,729, forward strand.
CTCCGGGATTTTCACCAGCCGCAGCATCTCCACCGCCTTGTCGCGCACCGCCGAACGCGACAGGTCCTGATGCAACCGGATCGCCTCGCCGATCTGGTTGCCGATGGTCAGCAGCGGATTGAGGCTGGTCATCGGCTCCTGAAAGATCATCGAGATATCGTTGCCGCGCACCTCGCGCATCTCCCGCTCGGTGAGCTTCAGCAGATCGCGGCCCTCCAGCTTCACGCTGCCGCCGGCAATCCGACCGGGAGGCGTCGGCACCATCCGCATCAGCGACAACGCGGTAATCGACTTGCCGCATCCGGATTCGCCGACCGCCGCCAGCACCTCGCCGCGGCCGACCGAGAACGACACGCCATTCATCGCCTGCACCAGCCCGGCGCGGGTGAAGAATACCGTGTGCAGCCCGTCCACTTCCAGCACCGGCGCGGGCGCCGCATCC
>DATJEA010000445.1:0-10184 GCA_035497095.1 Acetobacteraceae bacterium
CGCGATCCAGCTGGCCGGCAATGTGCGCGCCAAGGGCGAGCGGCGGCGCACCCGGTCCGACTGGATGGGCATCGAGCGCGATCGTGGCATTTCGGTGGTCACCTCGGTGATGACCTTCGAATACAAGGACTGCGTGTTCAACCTGCTGGACACGCCGGGCCACGAGGATTTCTCCGAGGACACCTACCGCACGCTGACCGCCGTCGATGCCGCGGTGATGGTGATCGACGCCGCCAAGGGCATCGAGGCGCGGACCCGCAAGCTGTTCGAAATCTGCCGCCTGCGCGACATCCCGATCCTGACCTTCATCAACAAGATGGACCGCGAGGCGCAGGACCCGTTCGCGCTGCTCGACGAGGTTTCCTCCGCCCTCGCGCTGGATACCGCGCCGGTGACCTGGCCGGTCGGCCGCGCCGCCGGCTTCGTCGGCACCTATGATATCCGCCGGCGCACCTATCATCTGACCGAGCCGCTGGCGCAGTCCGACCAGCGGATGATCGACATCGCCGAGGAATTGGAACTGGTGCATGCAGCACTGCCGGAATTCGAACTGGAGGCGTTCAACGCCGGCCATCTGACCCCGGTATTCTTCGGCAGCGCGATCAAGGAAATCGGCGTCTCCGACCTGCTGGACGGGCTGGTGGAATACGGCCCGACGCCGCGCAACCAGCCGGCCGATACCCGCGTGGTGGAGGCCAGCGAGCCGGACCTGACCGCGCTGGTGTTCAAGATCCAGGCCAACATGGACCCCAACCACCGCGACCGCATCGCCTTCGCGCGGATCTGCTCCGGCCGCCTGGTGCGCGGCATGCGGCTGAAGCAGGTGCGCACCGGCAAACTCATTCCGCTGCACGCGCCGCAATTCTTCTTCGCCCGCGACCGGCAGATCGCCGATGAGGCTTACGCCGGCGACGTGGTCGGCATCCCGAACCACGGCACGCTGCGGATCGGCGACACGCTGGCCGAGAACGAGGACATCAACTTCGTCGGCGTGCCGTATTTCGCGCCGGAAATCCTGCGCCGGGTGCGGCTGGACGACGCGATGAAGGCCAAGAAGCTGCGCCACGCCTTGCAGGAACTGGCCGAGGAGGGCGTGGTGCAGTTGTTCCGCCCGCAGGATGGCTCGCCGGCGATGGTCGGCGTGGTCGGCACCCTGCAGCTCGACGTGCTGGTGGCGCGGCTGGGGGCGGAATACGGCGTCGGCGTCGGCTTCGAGACCACACCGTTCCAGTTGGCCCGCTGGGTGTCCGGCGAACGCGGCAAGCTGGAAGCGTTCATCGCCGCGAACCGCGCCGGCATGGCCGACGACGTGGACGGCGACCCGGTGTTCCTGGCGTCGAGCGCCTTCATGCTGCGGCGCATGGCGGAGCTGCATCCGGAGTTGACGTTCAAGGATATCAAGGATTTCCGGGTGGAAAAGACGGCGGCCTGAAGGAAGCAAGTCTTCTTTGTTTGAAAACAGGGAAGACTTGCTTCCCCTACCGTGGCAGCACCTTGGACAGGAACTGCCGCGCCCGCTCGCTCCGCGCGGCGGTAAAGAACGCCTCGGTGGTGGAATCCTCCAGGATTTGCCCCTGGTCGAGAAACAGCACCCGGTCGGCCACCCGGCGGGCGAAGCCCATCTCGTGGGTCACCACGATCATCGTCATGCCGTCCTGCGCCAGCGCCTGCATCACGTCCAGCACCTCGCTGACCATCTCCGGGTCCAGCGCCGAGGTCGGTTCGTCGAACAGCATCAGCTTGGGGTCCATCGCCAGCGCGCGGGCGATCGCCACCCGCTGCTGCTGGCCGCCGGAGAGTTGTGACGGTCGGCGATCCAGCAGGTCGCCGAGACCGACCCGGGCCAGCAACTCCTCGGATCGGCGATCGGCCTCGGCCTTCGGGCGTTTCAGCACATGGATCGGCGCCAGGCTGACATTGGCCAGCGCCGTCATGTGCGGATACAGCTCGAAATGCTGGAACACCATGCCGATGCCGGTGCGCAGCCGCGGCAGGTCGGTGCCGCGCGCGCCGACCGAAACGCCGTCCACGGTGATGCTGCCGTGCTGGAAGCTCTCCAGGCCGTTCACGCATTTCACCAGCGTGCTCTTGCCGGAGCCGGACGGGCCGCACACCACCACCACTTCGCCGCGCGCCACCCGCACCGAGCAGTCATGCAGCACCGGCGCTTTGCCGTACGACTTGCCGAGATGCTCGATCACCAGAATATCGTTCATCGAAACTCCGGACTCCGACCGCGCCCGGCCAGCAGCGAGCCGACCAGGCAGATCACCAGATAGACCACGGCGACGAAGGTGTAGACCGCGACCGGCCGGTCATCGCGCCCGGCGACCACGCTGGCCGCGGTCAGGAAGTCGCGCAGCGCCACCACATAGACCAGCGAGGTATCCTGAAACAGGATGATCACCTGGTTGACCAGGAGCGGCACCGAGGCGGCCAGCGCCTGCGGCAGGATCACCAGCCGCAGCGCCTGCCAGCGCCGCATGCCGGTGGCCGCCGCCGCCATGCCCTGCCCGGCCGCCACGGCGCCGATACCGGCGCGGATGATCTCGCAGTAGAACGCCGCCTCGAACAGCACGAAGGCGGTGAGCGCCGAATACAGCGCGCCGACCGGATGCCCGGTCACCAGCGGCGCCATGAAGTAGAACCAGAACAGCACCAGGATCAGCGGCACCGAGCGCATCACCGTCACATAGGCGGCTGCCGGCAGCGACAGCAGCCGGAAGCGCGACAGCCGGGCGACCGCCAGCAGCAGCCCGCCGGCCAGCCCGCCGGCCGAGCCGATCAGCACCAGCAAAAGGCTGAGTTGCATCCCGCTCCACAGCAGCGCGGCGGAATCGCCGAAACTGGCGAGGCCCATGCTCAGCCCCTCGCGCCGACGGTGCGGCGCAACCGGGCGTCCAGCCGGTTCATCAGCAGCGTGATCAGCAGCCCGACGCCGAGATAGAACACCGTCGCCGCGGCATAGGCCTCGAAGCCGTGGAAGGTGTAGTTGGCGATCTGCTGCGCCTGCGCGGAGACCTCCATCACGCCGATGGTCAGCCCGATCGACGACATCTTGAAGGTGACCAGGAATTCCGAGGTCAGCGGCGCCATGATGGTGCGAAACGCCACCGGCAGCAGCACCAGCCGATAGGCCTGCCAGGGCCGCAGCCCGGTGGCCAGGGCGGCCGGCAGCAGGCGGGCGCGCACCACGTCGATGCCCGCCCGCACCTGCTCGGCCACCCGCGACGAGGCGAACAAGCCGATCGCCACCGAAGCGGTGCTGAATTCCGGTAGCGGCAGGTCGCGCTTGACCCACATGCCGAGATCGGTCGGCAGGATTTCCGGAAACACGAAGAACCACAGGAACAACTGCACCAGCGGCGGCACGTTGCGGAACAGCTCGACATAGATCGTCGCCGGCAGCCGCAACGCCCGCGAACTGGCGCTGCGCAGGCAACCGACCAGGCTGCCCAGCAGCACCGCGATGGTCCAGGCCACCAGGGTCACCGCCAGCGTCCAGCCGGCGCCGGTCGCCAGCCAGTCACCGTAGGGCGCGCTCCACAGCACGCCCCAGTCCCAGGTGTAGTTCATCGCCGCTGGCCGATCAGCGCGGGCCTAGTTCGGGAACGAGTAGGTGTCCCAGGCCGCGCGCAGCTTCGGGCTGACGCCGACATGGAACGGCGAGAACCACTTCTCCACCAGTTTGTCGGCGGCGCCGGACTTGAACATCTCGGACATCTCGTGCCCGGCGATCCAGGCGAATTGCGGGTTGTTCTTCGGGATGATCAGCGCCTCCGGCTGATAGCTCAGTTCCGGCCCGACCACGGCCAGGTTGTCCGGATGGTGGGAGGACTGGATCAGCGCATAGAATGCCGCGTTGTCGGACAGATAGGCGTCGCCGCGATGACTCTCCAGCGCCACCAGGGCGGCCGGATGGTCGTTGACATGCAGCACCCGCGCCTTCAGCCCGTCCTTGAGCAGCCGCTGGATGGTCGGCTCGCTGGTGCCGCCGGTGGCGACGATCACCACCTTGCCGTTCAAATCCTTGATATCCTTGATGCCGGAATCCTTCAGCACCAGCAGCTGTTCGGCCGAGACCCAGTGGATCGGGGTGAAGGCGACCTGCTTCATCCGCGTCCAGGTGCGCACCGTGCCGTCGCAGACGATGTCCACGGTGCCGTTGGCGATCAGCGCCTGGCGGGTCTGGATGGTGACCGGGACATAGGCGAACTTGATCTCCGGCAGCTTCAGGTCACGCTGCGCGGCGCGGCCGATATCCTGGCAGAATTCCACCGCATAGCCGGTCGGCTTGTTGTCCTTGCCGAGATAGGACAGCGGCACCGAGGTGTCGCGGTAGCCGATGGTGAGCGTGTTGGTCGCCTTCAGCTTGGTGACCACGGAATCGAGCGTCTGCGCGCCGGCCGGTGCGGCGGTGAACGCCAGCGCCGCGAGGGCGGCCAGCGGCAGGAAGGTCCAGAAATCAGGCTTCATCGGTTCGTCCCCTTGCTTGTTTCAGGTGGGCTTGTTTCAGGTGGGCTTGTTTCAGGTGGTATGGGCCAACAGATCGGCATCCCGCCATTCGTCGCCCTGCAATTCCGGCGTGTCGAACGCCTGCAGGGCGGCGAAATGCTTGACTCGGTCTTCCACGAACAGGGCGCGGGCGATGCCGCGCGCCAGCCGGTCGGCACCTTCGCTCACCGCCGGGATATCGCCGGACAGCTTGCCGTGGCTGAGCGTGGCGTGGTGGTTGAAGCAGTGAATGCGCGCGATCTGCGGGCAGCTTCCGGGGTGTTTTTCCTGGAAGCCGTAGTCGGGCGCCAGATCGGGGGTCTCGGCCAACTCGGCGCTTTCCAGCCCGGCGGGCGTCGGAAAGCGATCCCGCCATAGCCGGATATGCGCGGCGAACGCGGCCAGTTCCGGCCGGCGGGTGAGATCGAACTGGAATCCGGTGGCGAAAATCACGAAATCGAGGCCGTATTTGCCCTTCGGAGTGGCCAGAATCAGCTCTTTTTCGCGCTGTTCGAGGGACAAAATCGGGCTGCCGAGATGGATGTAGGCATTCGGATGGGTGGACACCCGCACCGTGCTGTCATGCGGCGGCGGTGTCTGGGCGGCGTTGACGTAATGCAGGAAGCGCCATTTCCACTCGTCCGGCAGCCCGGCGAAACCATGCACCACGCCCTGGCTGCCGATGCCGGTGAACTTGTTGATGCGCGGAATATCGGTGCGGCGGATGAACAGGTCGAGCCGCGCCGCACCCGCTTCCAGCGCCGTCGCCGCGTTGTCCATCGCCGAGGCGCCGGCGCCGATCACGCCGACGCGGCGGCCGCTGAGCGCGGCGAAGTCGATGTCGTCGGCGGAATGTGCCCGGAACCGCGGCGGAATCGGCTGGGCAATCTCCGGCACGAACGGCCCACCCAGCCCGTCGCGGCCGCTGGCCAGCACCAGGTGGCGGGTCAGCACCTGCTCGGTGCCGGCGGGGCCGGCGACGTCCAGTTCCAGCAACGCGCCGAACGGGCGGATGGCGGTGACCTGGTGGCGGTTCTGCACCGGCAGGCCGAGCACGCGGCGATACCAGATCAGGTACTCCATCCATTGCCCGCGCGGGATCTTGCCCAAAGCCGCCCAGCCATCGGCGCCGAACTGCGCCTCGTACCAGGCGCGGAAGGTCAGCGCCGGCAGGCCGAGCGCCGGGCCGGTCAGCGTCTTCGGCGAGCGCAGGGTGCGCATGCGGGCAAACGTGACCCAGGGGCCTTCCTGGCCTTCCGGCGCGCGGTCATAGGCGACGATGTTGCGCATGCCCTGGCGTTGCAGCGCGGCGCAGGCGGTGAGGCCGCACATGCCGGCGCCGATCACCACCACGTCGCGCGCCATGCGGCCCTGCACCTCGGTCGGCGGCACCCAGGCCTTGGCCGGCAGGTCCAGCCATTCCAGGTCCTGGCGCAGCCGCGCCTCCAGGGCGTCGAGGCCGGTCATGGCGAGGCTCCCGCGTTCTCCGGGCCATAGACGGCGGCGGCGATGGCGGTCCGGTCGGTCAGGTCACGCAGGCGGAAGCCGGGCAGCAGCGCCGCGGCGGCGTCGCGCAACGCATTGATCAGGTTGGCGACCAGCGGCGCCAGCGGCTGGCCGAGCGGCGTCACCACGCCCCACAGGAACGGGATCGCCACGTCCAGCGGCCGCACCACCACGCCCCGCACCGGCACACCATAGGCGGTCACCGGCTCCACCACCGCGAGGCCCAGCCCGGCGCGGACCGCCAGCAGCGCGGTCAGCGAGGCATTGGTCGCCATGATGCCCGCGGGCCGGATGCCGGCATGCGCCAGCGCCTGCTCCACCCGCCGGCGCAGGCGGAACGGGTTGGCGACGGTGAGCAGCCTTCGGCCGGCCAGCGCGGCGAGCGGGATGCTCGGCGCCTCGGCCAGCGCGTCGCCCTCCGGCAGCGCCGCGACGCAGGGCGCCTCGCCGATCCAGTGTGTCTCCAGCCCGGGATGATCGACCGGCAGGCTGGCCAGGCCAAGCTCGGCGCGGCGCGACAGCACCGCCTGCACCACCTGCTCGGCCGACAGGCTGTGCAGATGCAGTTCGGCCGGCATCGGCGCCGGCAGCCGCGCCATCGCGGCCGGCACCAGGCCGGCGGCCAGCGCGGTGATCGCGGCGATCTCGATCGGGCGCGGCGCATCCTGGCCGATGGCGGTGGCGCGGGCGCGGATCTGTTGCAGCGAGACCAGCACCCGCTCGGCCTCCTGATGGAACTGCACGCCCTTGGCAGTCGGGGAAATCCGCGGCCCGCTGCGCTCCAGCAGCTTGTAGCCAAGCTCCGCCTCCAGCTCCTGGATCAGCCGGGTGACCGCCGGCTGCGAGCGGCCGGTGAGCCGCGCGGCGCCGGTGATGCTGCCGGCCGACATCACCGCGGCGAAGGCTTCGAGTTGGCGGGTATCGAGCAGATCATCCATAATTCGCATTATAGCTGGATCATTATGTTCAACTGCAATAGAGATTCGACATTGATCGTGCCAGGAAGGGAACCGCCAGATGCCAACCGACGTGATCGCCGCCCTCGCCGGCGCCGCCGACACCCCCGCCATCGCCGCCGCCATGGCCGGGCGGGGCGATCTGATGGCGGCCAGCCAGGCCAATTACCGGGCGGTGCTGGCGCCGGACGATCCGGGCGGACTGTCGGGCGAGGAGCGCCGGGGGCTCGCCTGCCGGATCGCCATGCTGAACGGCGATGCGTCGCTGGCGCAGCATTATCTGACCGGGCTGGGGCCGGAGGGCGCCGCACTCGCGGACCCGGAGGCGCCATCGCCGGCCGATGCGCGGCTGGCGGCGATGCTGCGCCATGTCGACCTGGTGACGCGCCACCCGCGCGAGGCGAGGCGGGCGGATATCGCCGCACTCAGCGCGGCCGGGCTGGCGACCGCGGATATCGTGCGGCTGTCGCAGGTGATCGCGTTCGTGAATTACCAGCTTCGGGTGATCGCCGGGCTGCGCTTGATCGGGGGTGCGGCATGAGCGACGTGGTCGAGAGTTTCACCGCCGAGACGCTGGCGTGGCGGCCCTATGTGGCGCCGATCCTGCTGGAGCACGCCACCGAGGCGCAGCGCGCGGCGCTGCAGGAGACGCCGTCCAACACCAAGGTGTCCGACTACGTGCTGGTGCTGGCGCATGACCCGCAATCGCTGGGCGAGCGGACGAAGCTGTTCAACGGCATCATGTATGCGCGTGGCGGGCTGGCGCGGGCGGAGCGGGAGTTGGGCGCCACCGTGGCCTCGGTGCTGAATCATTGCATCTACTGCGCCTCGGTGCATTCGGCGCGCTATATCCAACTGGCCAGGCGGCCGGAGGTGATCGAGCAGGTGTTTGCCGGCACGCCGGAGAGCTTGCCGGCGCGGGAGCGGGCGATTGCCGATTTTGCGGTCAAGCTGTCGGCCTGCCCGCCGGCCGCCGGCGCCGCCGAGATGCAGGCGCTGCGCGATGCCGGGCTGTCGGACGCCGAGGTGCTGGATCTGGTGCTGTCGGTGGCGGTGTTCGGCTGGGCCAATCGGCTGATGCACACGCTGGGCGAGCCGATCCGGCCGGTGTCCGACTGAGAATGCTGCCGTACTGGGTTCACGTGAAAACCCGAAAATCTGCATCGGCGGCGCGGTTCGCGGATGACTGGCAGGCAGGAAGATTCACCACAGAGACACAGAGAGGACAGTAGGTAGCGCCTCTGCTTCGCTTCCTTCTCCGTGTCTCCGTGTCTCTGTGTCTCTGTGGTGAATCTTCCTTGCTGAAGCTCGGTTGCGCGAAATTTTCGAGCCTTCGCGCAGACACAGACTCAAATGAGGAGACGAGTATGCGGGTGGCGATTCTCGGTGCCGGGGCGATCGGGCTGGCCAGTGCCGCGCTGCTGTGCGAGCGGGGTCATCGGCCGGTGTTGTGGGCGCCCAGCGGGCGGGTGCCGCCGGCGGGGAAGCTGCTGGCCAGCGGGGCGGTGGCGGGGAGCTTCGCGCCGGAGGTGGCGGCTGATTGCGCCTCGGCGCTGGCCGGTGCCGAGGCGGTGCTGATCGCGGTTCCGGGCTATAGCCATCGCGCGGTGATCGAGGCGGCGGCGGCGCATCTGCTTGCCGGGCAGACCGTGCTGTTCAGTTCGCATATGTCGTTCAGCGCGCTGTATCTGCGCCGGCTCTGCCCGGCGCCGACGATTGCCGCCTGGGGCACCACGGTGGTGACCGGGCGGCGGGGTGACGGCATGGCGGTGTGGGTGAGCAATATCCGCAGCCGGGTGGACGTGGCGGTGCTGCCGGCCGGCGAGGCGGCGCCGGCACTGGCGCTGTGTGCCGAACTGTTCGGCGACCGCTTCGTCGATCGCGGCGCGCTGCTGGCGATCGCGCTCAGCAACCTCAACCCGCAGAACCATCTGGCGATCGCGCTGTGCAACCTGACCCGGATGGAGAAGGGCGAGGCCTGGCGCCAGTATGCCAACACCACCGATGCGGTCGGCCGGCTGATGGAGGCGCTGGACGCCGAGCGGCTGGCGCTGGCGGCCGCCGCCGGGGTGCGGGTGCGCACGCTGCACGAGCATTTCCGCCTGTCCTTCGCCGCCGTCGGCGCGACCATGGGCGAAATGGCGCGCTCGCTTGCCGCCGGCAGCGGCGATCCCTCCGGCCCCACCACGCTGGACAGCCGCTACGTGCTGGAGGATGCGCCATACGGGCTGTGGCCGACGGTCTGTCTGGCGCGCACGCTGGGGGTGCCGGCGCCGCTGCACGAGGCCGGGGTGGCGCTGTTCTCGGCGCTGTACGGCCGGGATTTCGCCGCCGAGAATGATATCCTGCCACGGCTCGGCGATTTGCGGGCCCTGCTCGGCCGGCTTTGATCACAAAACGTTGCAGCGGCCACGGCCTGCGGTTAGCGTTGCCGAATAATAACCGAGGAGGCGGCAATGAGCGTGATGTGGCGGTTCGATATGCGCCGGCCAGGCTTGCGCAAGTGGGGTGTGGTGGCTTGCGCCGCGCTGGGGCTGGCTTTGCCGATGCGGGCGCCGGCGGCGCAGGCCGAGACGGTGCGGATGACCGTCTCGTATTACAGCGCCGCGACCGGGCCGTATTTCGAGAAGATGGCCAAGGAGTTCCACGCCGCCAATCCCTCGATCGACATCAAGATCGAGGTGGTGAACTGGCCCAACCTGCTGCAGAAGCTGCAAACCGACATTTCGGCCGGCGCCAACGCCGATATCTCGATCATCGGCACCCGCTGGCTGCTGGATTTCGTGCATGACGGCATCGCCGAGCCGCTGGACGGCTATATGGACCCGGCGTTCAAGGACGGCTTCATCGGCCCGTTTCTGAAGCCCGGCCAGATCGACGGCAAGACCTATGGCCTGCCGATCGCCGCCTCCGCCCGGGCGATGTATTACAACAAGGCGATGCTGACCAAGGCCGGTTTCCCCAACGGCCCGGATACCTGGGACGACGTGGTTGCCGCGGCGAAGAAGATCAAGGCGGATGGCGGCAACGGCTTCGGGCTGATGGCCAAGGGCACCGAGGTGGATGTGTATTACTACTACGCGCTGTGGAGCTACGGCGGCGATGTGCTTGATTCGCACAACAAGGCGGCCTTCGATTCGCCGGCCGGGATCAAGGCGCTGACCTTGTACAAATCGATGCTCGACCAGGGGCTGACCGAGCCGGGGCCGACCAACTACACCCGCGAGG
>DATJEA010000446.1:0-6820 GCA_035497095.1 Acetobacteraceae bacterium
GTGAAGACCGGCGTGATCACCTACCGGATCGCCGCGCATGCCGCCGATCTCGCCAAGGGTCACCCGGCGGCCAAGCTGCGCGACGATGCGATCAGCCGGGCGCGGTTCGAGTTCCGCTGGGAGGACCAGTTCAACCTCGGCCTCGATCCGGACACGGCGCGGCAGTTCCACGACGAGACGCTGCCGAAGGAGGCGCACAAGACGGCGCATTTCTGCTCGATGTGCGGGCCGAAATTCTGCTCGATGAAGATCTCCCAGGACATCCGCAAGGATTCCGAGCGGATCGCCGGGATGGAGCAGATGGCCGAGACGTTCAAGGAGAAGGGTTCGGAGATTTACCTGCCGGAGACGGCGGCAGAGTAGGCAGGAGCGAGAGTTCAGCCACTGGAAGACGAACCGCACCGAAGGAGGCGGCCTATCTGCTGAACATCGTTCATCCGCTGGGAGGCTGGCCATGGCTTCTTCGAGGATCACGGCAGCCATCGCGCTGATCGCCGCGTCTCTGCTGGTAACCGGCCCGGTCGCGGCGCAGGACGTTGCGGCCCGCAGTGTCACCTTCGCCGACTGGAAGGCTGATGCGCCGGGCGTTGTGCATCGCATCACCCCGGCCGATCTTCCAGCGCCGTCCATGCGGGAGTCGGTTGGCAACGCACCGGACATCGTGCGCCAGCCAATCTCCGCGGCACTCGCGGTTCCGGCCGGATTCTCGGTGGCGCGGTTCGCCACCGGCCTCACCAATCCGCGCATCATCCGGGTGGCGCCGAACGGCGACATCTTCATCGCCGAGAGCGCGGCCGGTCGGATTCGCGTGATGCGCGCGGCCGACGGCGCGGCGCGGCCGGAGCGGGTCGAGGTTTTCGCGGGTGGCCTCGATCGCCCGTTCGGCATCGCCTTCCAGCCGCCGGGCCCGAACCCGCAATGGCTCTACGCCGCCAACAACAACATGGTCGTGCGCTTCGCCTATCGGAACGGCGATCTGTCCGCCCGCGGCCCCGCGCAAACCGTCGTGGCGCAGATCTCGCCGACTTCCGGCCATCACTGGACACGCGATCTGGCGTTCAGCCCGGATGGCCGGCAGATGTATGTCTCGGTCGGGTCAGGGTCGAACGATGCCGCGGGCATGGGGCGGCTGGCGCCGGCGGCAATCGCGGCGAACGAAGCCCGCCATGGCGTCGGCGCCGCCTGGGGCAACGAGATGCTGCGCGCCGCCGTGCTGGTTTTCGATCCCGCCGGCGGCAGCCGCCGCGTGTTCGCAACCGGTCTGCGCAACTGCGCCGGCCTCGCGGTGCGGCAGTCCAGCGGAGAACTCTGGTGCTCGACCAACGAGCGAGACGGCCTGGGCAATAATCTGCCGCCCGACTATGTGACCCGGGTGCGGCCGGGCGCCTTCTATGGCTGGCCCTGGTTTTATATCGGTGCCCACGAAGACCCGCGGCACCGCGGCACGCGGCCGGATTTGGCCGATCGGGTGAGCGTGCCCGACGTGCTGGTGCAGCCGCATTCGGCGCCGCTGGGCATGGCTTTCTATCGGGGCAGCGGCGTGGCCGCGTTCCCCGCGACCTACCAGGGCGATGCCTTCGTCGCCCTGCACGGCTCGTGGAACCGCGGCGCGCGTACCGGCTACAAGGTCATCCGCATCCATCTCGGCGATGGCGCCCCGGATGGCGGCTACCAGGACTTCCTGACCGGCTTCGTCGCCAATGATGCCAGCGTGTGGGGGCGGCCGGTCGGTGTCGCTGTGGCGCGTGACGGCGCCCTGCTGATCACCGATGACGCAAGCGGCACGATCTGGCGTGTGGCCTACGCAAATCCGGCCGCAAAGTAGCGCGTTCGATACCGATCTCCAGGTGCGGGCCGTACACCCTGCACAGGGATCGGTGCCGGCACCCGGCCGCGCGAAGGTCAAACGGCGTGGCTGGTCATCGGGCAATTCCATGCGCCGACCGTTAGCCTTGCAGCGTCTGCGCGATGCGCTCGGCGAGGCGGCGTGCGACCTCGGTCTTGTCCAGCCGCGGCCAGCGCTCGATGCCGGCTTCGGTGATCAGCAGCACCTGGTTTTCCGCGCCGCCCATGATGCCGGTGGCGGGGTTCACATCGTTGGCGACGATCCAGTCGGCGTTCTTGCGGCGGCGTTTATCCTGGGCGTGGGTTTCCAGCTCATGGGTTTCGGCGGCGAAGCCGATCACCAGGCGCGGTCGGGTCGGGCCGGCGGCGGCGATGCTGGCCAGGATGTCGGGGTTGGCGATCAGCGCCAGGGCCGGCGGCGCGCCATCGGCGGTTTTCTTCAGTTTCAGCTCGGACTGCTGGGCGATGCGCCAGTCGGCCACGGCGGCGGCGAAGATCGCGGCATCGGCGGGCAGCGCCGCCTGGCAGGCATCGAGCATCTGGCGGGCGGTCTCGATGCGGATCGTGGTGACGCCGCCGGGGTCGGGCTGGGTGGTCGGGCCGCTGACCAGGGTGACGCGGGCGCCGAGGGTCGCGAGTGCTGTGGCGATGGCGTGGCCCTGGCGGCCGGAGGAGCGGTTGGCGAGATAGCGCACCGGGTCGATCGGCTCATGGGTGGGGCCGGAGGTCACCAGGATATGCCGACCGGCGAGCGGGCGCTCGGGCAGCAGCAGCGCCGCGATCGCTTCGAGGATCGCCGCCGGTTCGGCGAGGCGGCCTGGGCCGTGCTCGTTGCAGGCCATAGCCCCCTCATCGGGGCCGATGCTGGTGACACCGCGCGCCGCGAGCGTTGCCATGTTGGCCTGGGTGGCGGCATGCTGCCACATGCGGACGTTCATCGCTGGCGCCACCAGCACCGGCTTGTCGGTGGCCAGAAGGACCGTGCTGGCCAGGTCATCGGCGCGGCCGGTGGCCATGCGGGCCAGCAGGTCGGCGGTGGCCGGTGCCACCACCAGCAGGTCGGCGCCGCGCGACAACTGGATGTGGCCCATCTCGCTTTCGTCGGTCAGCGAGAACAGCTCGGTATAGACGCGGTCCTCGCTGAGCGCCTGCAGGGCGAGCGGGGTGACGAATTCGGCGGCGTTTCTGGTCAGCACGCAGCGCACCGCGCAACCCTGCTTGCGCAGCAGGCGGATCAGTTCGAGGGCCTTGTAGGCGGCGATACCGCCGGAGATGATCAGCAGCACGCGCTTGCCGGAAAGGGTCATCACCAGAATCCCTGAAAGACGATGCACCAAGAGAGTCGCGAAGCCGCCGCGCCCGTCAATGGATGAAAAGTTTTTTTGCTTCTTTTTGTTCACAAAAAGAAGGCCTTCCTCGCTCAAGGCCGCCCCGGTTGACACCGAGCCCGCGACATCGCCACCCTGCGCCATCGGCGCGAGGGAGAGATAGTTATGTCGCATGACAATCTTGAGGATGACACGAACCAGTTGCGCAGCCGGCGCTGGTTCGATAACCCCAAGAATCCGGCGATGACCGCGCTGTATATCGAGCGGATGCTGAATTTCGGCCTCACCCGCGAGGAGTTGCAGGGCGGCAAGCCGATCATCGGCATCGCGCAGACCGGCAGCGACATCTCACCGTGCAACCGCCACCATATCGCGCTCGCCACGCGGGTGCGCGACGGCATCCGCGATGCCGGCGGGATTCCGCTGGAATTCCCGATCCACCCGATCCAGGAGACGCTGAAGCGGCCGACCGCGGCGCTGGACCGCAATCTGGCCTATCTGTCGCTGGTGGAGGTGCTGCACGGCTACCCGATCGACGGCGTGGTGCTGACCACCGGCTGCGACAAGACCACGCCGGCCTGCCTGATGGGTGCGGCGACGGTGAACATCCCCGCCATCGTGTTGTCCGGCGGGCCGATGCTGGATGGCTGGTGGAAGGGCCGGCTGTCCGGCTCCGGCACCATCGTCTGGGAGGGCCGCAAGCTCTATGCCGAGGGCAAGATCGGCTATGACGAATTCATGGACATGGTGTGCTCCTCGGCGCCCAGCGTCGGGCATTGCAACACCATGGGCACCGCCAGTTCGATGAACGGCCTGGCCGAGGCGCTCGGCATGTCGCTGCCCGGCTGCTCGGCGATTCCCGGCCCGTATCGGGAGCGCGGGCAGATGGCCTATTTCACCGGCAAGCGCATCGTCGAGATGGTGCACGAGAACCTGCGGCCGTCGGACATCATGACCAAGGCCGCGTTCGAGAATGCTGTGGTCGCCGCGGCGGCGCTGGGTGCGAGTTCCAACTGCCCGATCCATATGGTGGCGATCGCCCGGCACATGGGCGTGGAGCATACGCTGGAGGACTGGCAGCGGCTTGGCCCGGAGATCCCGCTGCTGGTCGATATGCAGCCGGCCGGGCGTTATCTCGGCGAGATGTTCCATCGTGGCGGCGGTGTGCCGGCGGTGATGAAGGAGTTGGCCGGCGCCGGCAAGCTGAACCTCGACGTGATGACGGTGACCGGCAAGACGCTGGGCGAGAACCTGAAATCCGCGCCGACCGGCGACCGCGAGGTGATCCGCAGCTACGACAAGCCGCTGCTGGAGCGGGCCGGCTACGTGGTGCTGTCCGGCAATCTGTTCGACAGCGCGGTGATCAAGATCAGCGTGATCGACAAGGAGTTCCGCAGCCGCTTCCTGTCCGATCCCAGCCGGCCGAACGTGTTCGAGGGCCGCGCCGTGGTGTTCGAGGGGCCGGAGGATTACCACGACCGCATCGAGGACCCGTCGCTGAATATCGAGGAGCAATCGGTGCTGGTGATCCGCAATGCCGGGCCGGTGGGCTATCCGGGCAGCGCCGAGGTGGTGAACATGCAGCCGCCGGCCGCCCTGCTCAATCGCGGCATCGATGCGCTGCCGACGATGGGCGATGGCCGGCAGTCGGGCACCTCCGGCTCGCCGTCGATCCTCAATATCTCGCCCGAGGCGGTGGTCGGCGGCGGGCTGGCGCTGCTGCAAACCGGCGACCGCATCCGCATCGACCTCAATACGCGCAAGGTCGATGTGCTGTTGCCGGAGGGCGAGTTGGACAAGCGCCGCGCCGCCTGGCAGCCGCCGAAGCTGCTGAACAAGACGCCGTGGGAGGAAATCTTCCGCTCGATGGTCGGCCAGATGGGCGATGGCGGCTGCCTGGAGCCCGCGACGCTATATCTCGACATCCTGGAAACAAGAGGCGAAAGCCGCGACAACCACTGATTAAATGAGGTCCAGGGGCTCGGCCCCCCGTTTCCTGTGATTTGGGCGGGGTCCGGGGCAGCGCCCCGGCCTTGCTTTCTGGAGTGTTCGCATGCGTTTAAAGGGCAAAACCGCCTTCGTCACCGCCGCCGCCCAGGGCATCGGCCGCGCCACGGCACTGGCCTTCGCCGCCGAGGGGGCGCAGGTGTTCGCCACCGACATCAACGCTGCCCTGCTGGCCGAGATCGAGGGGCCGGGAGTGCAGACCTTCACGCTCGACGCGCGCAGCACCGCGGCGGTGAACGCGGCGGCGGCGCGGGTCGGCGCGGTGGACATCTTGTTCAACTGCGCCGGCTTCGTGCATCAGGGCACCGTGCTGGAGGCTACCGACGAGGAATGGGATTTTGCGCTCGACCTCAACGCGAAGTCCATGCTGCGCACCATCCGCGCGTTTCTGCCCGGCATGCTGGCGCAGAAGCATGGCGCGATCGTCAACATGGCGTCGGTGGCGAGCAACCTGAAGGGCGTGCCGAACCGCTTCATCTACAGCGCCAGCAAGGCCGCGGTGATCGGCCTCACCCGCTCGGTCGCCGCCGATTTTGTCGCCAGCGGCGTGCGCTGCAACTGCATCTGCCCCGGCACCGTGCATTCCCCGAGCCTTGAGGCGCGCATCCAGGCCAATGCCGCCGCCGCCGGCTCGCTGGAGAAAGCCCGCGCCGCCTTCGTTGCCCGCCAGCCGATGGGTCGCCTGGGCCGCACCGAGGAGATCGCCAGAATGGCGGTGTATCTGGCCAGCGACGACGCCGAATTCGTCACCGGCCAGGCCATGGTGATCGATGGCGGCCTGACCCTGTAAAAGCGACCCCGAAAACGAGGATAAAGACCATGAAACTGCTGCGATATGGCCCGGTTGGCGCCGAAAAGCCGGGCGTTCTGGACGCCGAGGGCGGCCTGCGCGACCTGTCCGACATCATCAGCGAGATCGACGGCCACGCGCTGTCCCCGGCCGGGTTGGAGCGGATCGCCTCGTACGATCCGGCCACGCTGCCGATCGTGCGCAGCAACCCGCGTATCGGCGCCTGCGTCGCGCGGCCGCTGAATTTCGTCTGCATCGGCCTCAACTACGCCGACCATGCGGCCGAAACCGGCGCCACGCCGCCCAGCGAGCCGATCGTCTTCCTCAAGGCGCTCAGCGCCTATTCCGGCCCGTATGACGACGTGGTGATCCCGAGGCACTCCACCAAGCCGGACTGGGAGGTCGAGCTCGGCGTGGTCATCGGCACCAAGGCGAAATACGTCTCCGAGGCCGACGCGATGAGCCATGTTGCCGGCTATTGCGTTGTGAACGACGTCTCGGAGCGCAA
The DNA here is from genome assembly GCA_035497095.1 of Acetobacteraceae bacterium. Taxonomy (GTDB): domain Bacteria; phylum Pseudomonadota; class Alphaproteobacteria; order Acetobacterales; family Acetobacteraceae; genus 70-18. The sequence continues at coordinate 6,479 of DATJEA010000446.1, forward strand.
TTTCCAGACCGAGCGTGGCGGCCAATGGGCCAAGGGCAAGGGCTGCGACACGTTCGGCCCCACCGGCCCCTGGATGGTCACCAAGGACGAAATCCCCGACCCGCAGGCGCTGGACATGTGGCTCGATATCGACGGCAACCGCATGCAGACCGGCAACACCAAGACGATGATCTTCGGCGTGCGGCAACTGGTCAGCCATGTCAGCCACTTCATCACCCTGCACCCCGGCGACATCATCGCCACCGGCACACCGCCCGGCGTTGGCATGGGCAAGAAGCCGAACCCGATCTGGCTGAAGGCAGGCAATGTGATGACGCTGGGCATCGCCGGGCTTGGCGAGCA
>DATJEA010000447.1:0-3491 GCA_035497095.1 Acetobacteraceae bacterium
TGGCCGCCAGCATCGCGCCGGCGCCGAGCAGGTTATGGCCGCAGGCATGGCCGGCGCCGCCGGCGGTGAGCGGATCGTGCTGCGCCACGCCGGCCTTCTGGCTCAGCCCCGGCAGCGCGTCGAACTCGCCGAGGATGGCGATCACCGGGCCCTCGTCACCGGCCTCGCCCATCACCGCGGTCGGGATGCCGGCGAGGCCGGTGGTGACGCGGAAGCCCTGCTGTTGCAGCATCGCCACATGCTCGGCGGCCGAGCGGTGCTCCTGGTAGCCGAGTTCCGGCATCGCCCAGATCCGGTCGCTGAGCGCCTCGAACTCGGCCTTGTGGGCGTCGACCAGTTGCCAGGCCGGTTCGGTGTTGCGCATGGCGGGCCTCCGATGGGTGAAGCCGCAGCCTGCGGCGGGGTTGGCGGGGCGTCAACCGGCGCGTAACACAGCCTCCGGCGTCGCGGGCGGGAGCGGGTAACATTATTCATTCGCAGCAGTTGGCGGCACAGTTGGACCCTCATTTGGTGATGATCGCGGTGCCGATCATGGCGGTGACCTACATCCTGGTGATGATCGACCGGTTCGACCGCTCGATCCTGGCGCTGCTGGGCGCCGGCGCGATGATCCTGGCCGGCGTGCTGACCCAGGACCAGGCGATCGAGGGCATCGACTTCAACACCATCGGGCTGCTGACCGGCATGATGGTGCTGGTCGCGGTCTCCCGCCGGTCGGGCGTGTTCGAGTATCTGGCGATCTCGGCGGCGCAGGCGGTGCGGGCCTCGCCGATCGGGCTGCTGGCTTCGCTGGCGGTGGTGACCGCGATGCTGTCGGCGCTGCTGGACAACGTGACCACCGTGCTGCTGATCGCCCCGGTGACCATCGCGATCACCCGCAGGCTCGGGGTGGCGCCGTTTCCGTTCCTGCTGGCCGAGGTGATGGCCTCCAATTTCGGCGGCACCGCGACCTTGATCGGGGACCCGCCGAACATCCTGATCGGCTCCGCGGCCGGACTGACTTTCAACGACTTCCTGGTGCACCTGCTGCCCGTGGTAGCGGTGGTGATGGCGGTGCAGGTGGCGGTGGTGCATTTCGTCTGGGGGCGCGGGCTGGTGACCACCGCAGTTGCGCGCGATGAGATCATGGCGCTGCGGCCGGCATCGAGCATCACCGATGCACGGCTGCTGGGTCACTCGATCGTGGTGTTCGCGCTGGTGCTGGCCGGCTTCACCACGTCGCGGATGACCGGGCTTCAGCCTGGCAGCATCGCATTGATCGGCGCCGCGCTGCTGATGCTGCTGGAGAACCTGGCGCGGCCGCGCGAGGAGCAGTTCCTGGCGGTATCGGCGACCTACGGTGAGGTCGACTGGATCACCATCTTCTTCTTCGTCGGCCTGTTCATCGTGGTGCAGGGGGTGGAGAGCAGCGGCGCGCTGAACTGGCTGGCGCAGGAGGTGACGCGGTTGACCCACGGCAACCTGATGCTGACGGTGTTCGTGGTGCTGTGGGTGTCGGCGATCGCCTCGGCGATCATCGACAACATCCCGTTCGTGGCGGCGATGATCCCGGTGATCCACGCCATGGCGCCGGATTTCGGCGGCGAGCAGGCGATATTGCCGCTCTGGCTGGCATTGTCGCTGGGCGCCTGCTTCGGCGGCAACGGCACGCTGATCGGCGCTTCGGCGAACCTCACCGTCTCGGGCATCGCGCAGCGCGAGGGCATCGCGTTCGGCTTCGCCGCCTATACAAGCCGGGCGCTGCCGCTGACCGTGCTGAGCGTGCTGATTGCGCAACTTTACCTGTATCTGCGCTATCTCTGAGCCGGCAAGGGGCTGCCCATCGCCACTGATCCGTGGCAGAACGCCAATGTTCGGAACCCAATTGCAACACCCGCCGGCAGGTCGATGCCGGCGGCATACCGGAAGGAGACGCCCAGCATGGAACGACGCCGTCTGATCAGCACCGCCGCGATCGGCGGAGTCGCCGCGAGCGCGATGGCAGCCGCCCTGCCCCGCCCGGCGATCGCCCAGAGCATGCCCGAGATCAAGTGGCGCATGCCGTCGAGCTTCCCGAAAAGCCTGGACACGCTGTTCGGCGGCGCCGAGCGGGTGGCCAAGCAGGTCTCCGACCTGACCGACGGCAAGTTCCAGATCCGTCCGTTCGCGGCCGGCGAGATCGTGCCGGCACTGGCGGTGCTTGATGCGGTGCAGAGCGGCACCGTGGAGATGGGCCAGAGCACCAGCTACTACTATGTCGGCAAGGACCCCACTTTCGCGTTCGGCACCACCCTGCCGTTCGGCTTCAACGCCCGCCAGCAGCAGGCCTGGATGCGCTTTGGCGGCGGGATCGAACTGATGAACGGCTTCCTCAAGGACTACAACGTCATCTCGATGAACGCCGGCAATACCGGCACCCAGATGGGCGGCTGGTTCCGCAAGGAGATCAAGACCCTCGAAGACGTCAAGGGGCTGAAATTCCGCATCGCCGGGATCGCCGGGCAGATATTCTCCCGCATGGGCGCGGTGCCGCAGCAGGTTGCCGCCGCCGACATCTACCCGGCGCTGGAGAAGGGCACCATCGACGCCGTCGAATTCGTCGGCCCGTACGACGACGAGAAGCTCGGCTTCTACAAGGTCGCCAAATACTACTACTACCCCGGCTGGTGGGAGGGGAACGCGCAGTTGCAGATGTACGTGAACCTCGACAAATGGAACGCGCTGCCGAAGTCCTATCAGACCGCGCTGGAACTGGCCTGCGCCGACACCAACCTCTGGACGATGGCGAAATACGACGCGCAGAACCCGGCCGCGCTGCGTCGCCTGGTCGCCAATGGCGCCCAGTTGCGCCCGTTCTCGCGCGAGACGATGCAGGAGGCGTACAAGATATCGTTCGAGCTGTATGACGAACTGGCGGCGAAAAATCCGAAGTTCAAGAAGATTTATGACTCGTGGAAGGCGTTCCGCGAGGACGAATACCTGTGGTTCCGCGTCGGCGAGAACACCTTCGACAACTTCGTCTATTCGCAGAGTGCCATGGAAGCGCGCGCCAAGCATAAATAGCCCGCCCGCTGTCGTGCCGACCGGGCCGGATCCTGCGGGATCCGGCCCTTCTGTTGCCGGACCCTACTGGAAGCTGACCGGTGGCGGTTCGTCACCGCCCGCCGCATCCGGCGACGGGATGTTGATCTGCACCTTGGCCGGGTCGATGCCGGTGCGGTGATCGAGTTCGCCGGTCACCATCACCGGGAAGGCCAGCACCAGCCCGACCATGATGACCTGCAGGCAGACGAACGGAATGGCGCCCTGGTAGATCTGCCAGGTGGTGACCGGCGGCATCCGGCGGCCGGTGACGCGGTCGGTATATGGCTGGTCAGGCGCCACGCTGCGCAGATAGAACAGCGCGAAACCGAATGGCGGGTGCAGGAACGAGGTCTGCATGTTGACGCTCAGCAGCACGCCGAACCAGATCAGGTCGATGCCCAGTTTCTCGGCGGCCGGCGCCAGCAGCG
>DATJEA010000448.1:0-5797 GCA_035497095.1 Acetobacteraceae bacterium
TCATGGCCGCACAAAAGGTTGCAATCATCACCGCCGGCGGTTCCGGCATGGGGGCGGCCGCCGCCCGCCGGCTGGCGCAGGACGGCTGCAAAATCGCCATCCTGTCCTCCTCCGGCAAGGGCGAGGCGCTGGCCGAATCCCTCGGCGGCCTCGGCGTCACCGGCTCCAACCAGTCCGCGGCCGACCTGCAACGCCTGGTCGAGCTCACCCTGGCGCGCTGGGGCCGCATCGACGTGCTGGTCAACAGCGCCGGCCACGGCCCGCGCGCCCCCGTGCTCGACCTCACCGACGCGCAGTGGCACGCCGGCATGGACACCTATCTGATGAACGTGATCCGCCCCACCCGCCTGGTCGCGCCGCATATGGCCGCGGCCGGCGGCGGCGCCATCATCAACATCTCCACCGCCTGGGCGTTCGAGCCGAGTGCGATGTTCCCCACCTCGGCGGTGTTCCGCGCTGGCCTGGCCGCCTTCACCAAGCTGTTCGCCGACGAATACGCCGCCCGCAACGTGCGCATGAACAACGTGCTGCCCGGCTGGATCGACAGCCTGCCGGCCACCGAAGAACGCCGCCAGAGCGTGCCGATGCGGCGCTACGGCACCACCGAGGAGATCGCCGCCACGATCGCCTTCCTGGCCTCGTCCGGTGCCGGCTACATCACCGGCCAGAACCTACGCGTCGATGGCGGCCTGATGCGCTCGGTGTAGGCGGGGAGACCGCTATGGCCTGGTTCATCCTGCTGGTCGCCGGCCTGTTCGAAGTCGGCTGGGCGGTCGGGCTGAAATACTCCGACGGCTTCACCCGGCTCTGGCCGTCGCTGGCCACCGTGGCGTCGATGGCGGTCAGCCTCGGCCTGCTCGGGCTGGCATTGCGCAGCCTGCCGCTCGGCACCGCCTACGCGGTGTGGACCGGCATCGGCACCGTCGGCACCGCGCTGCTCGGCATCGCCCTGCTCGGCGACAGCGCCGACCCGCTGCGGCTCATCTGCATCGGCCTGATCGTCGCCGGCATCGTCGGCCTCAAGCTGGCGACGCAGTGAGGTCAGCCGCCGATCAGCGCAGCGTGGCCGCGGTGCCGGCGGTGAGTCGCTCGTCGAGCGCGGTCAGCACATCGGCCGGCAGCCCGAACGCCCGCAGATGCGCCATCAACGCGCGCGCCAGGTCGCTGTTGATCGGTGTGCGGCCGTCATCCGGCAGCCTCTCGTAGCCGATGAACCCGCTCGCCTTGCCGATCGCGAAATAGGTCGCCATGCGCGTGCGCTTGCCCCGCCCGCCCAGCGCATCGTTGCGCTCCACCATCGCCCGTTCCAGCGTGCGCCCCGCTGCCATGTTGGAGTCCGGCGGAATTGCCAGCATCCGCACATACATCATGCCGCCCAGCGCGCCGGCCTTCTTCGGGAACACATGATCGATCTGCACATCCGCCGCAGCCAGCCCCGGCGCGGCAAGATAGCGCTGCGCGAACCGCTCGAAGATCGCGCGGTAGCCGGTTTTGGTCGGTGACAGCCACAACTCGGGATCGTCGGGGCCGCCGTTCGGGCGCCAGACGAAGCCGTCGGCCAGGGCGACATTCGCCATCAGTTCGAAGCTGCCGCCAGCCCGATACAGCCCCCCTTGCGGGCTGCCGCCAAAGCCGTCGAGCGACGCGATGCCGATCCAGGCGGCGTTGCCACCACGGTCGCAAAATTGGCGGATCAGTTGGGTGATGCCTCGGGTAACCCATGCGGGGCGCATAGCGGTCGTCCCTTCCGGTTGCGGCCAGCCAAAGAGTCAGGATGGCTCCCCGGCTACTGTGATGAATTGTTGAGCCCAGCGGTAGCGTATCCCAGCCGCCGACCCAAATCATATTCCCGCTCGGCACAAGCCGATCACCAGGGTTTGACCGACACCGACGGTCGGCCGCCGCGCCACCCTTCCCCCACCCCCGAAACAAGCTACACTCGCGGTCAAACCCGGAGGAACCCAGCCATGCTCACGGTCCGCCCGAACCCCGCCATCCTCGGCGCCACCATCGAAGGCCTCGACGCCGGCCAGCCGATGGACGATGCCAGCTTCGGACGCCTGCTCGCCGCCCTCGGCCGCTACGGCGTGCTGCGCTTCCCCAACCAGTCGCTCACCGCCGCCCAGCTCAAGGCCTTCTCGGAGCGCTTCGGCGACATCCAGTCCGGCATCGGCGAAGCCCGCGACAAGGACGTCCCCGAAGTCGGCATCCTGTCCAACGTGAAGCAGAACGGCGCCTATATCGGCCTGCCCGATGCCGGCCAGGACTGGCACACCGACATGTCATACCGCGACGTGATCGGCTTCGTGAACGTGCTGTACGGCGCCAAGATCCCGTTCCGCGACGGCCGCGCGCTGGGCGGCACCGAGTTCGCCAGCATGCACGCCGCCTATGACGGCCTGCCGGACGACATCAAGACCCGCCTCGCCGATGCCACCGTCACCCACGACTTCGACAAGTTCTGGTCGATGATGGTCAACCGCCCCGGCAGCACCCGCAAGCCGATGACGCCCGAACAGCGCGCCATGCGCCCGCCGGCCGTCCACCCCCTGTTCCTCACCCACCCGCTCACCGGCCGCAAGATCCTCTACGCCAACCCCGGCTACGCGATGCGGATCAACCAACTGCCGGAAGCCGAGAGCCAGCGCATGCTCGCCTATCTGTTCGAGCATCAGGTCAAGCCGGAATACCGCTACACCCATCACTGGCAGGTGAACGACCTGCTGGTCTGGGACCATGTCGGCACCATCCACCAGGCCATCGCCGACTACCGGCCGGACGAGGAACGCCTGATGCTGCGCTGCCAGGTGATGGCAACCAAACTGTTCAGCGAAGACTTCCTGCGCCCGATGCGCGACCTGGCCGCCTGACCATGCGCTGGGTGCATTACACCGCCGAGGGCCGCACCGCCTACGGCATCCTCGAAGCCGACACCATCCACGAGACCGAAGGCAACCTGTTCGCCTCGCCCACCCGCACCGGCCGCAGCCACAAGCTCTCGGCGGTCAAAATCGAAATCCCGCTGATCCCGCGCACCTTCTACTGCGCCGGCCTCAACTACGTCCGCCACCTCACCGAAGCCGCCAACAAGCGCGGCGAAGTCCCCAACATCCCCAAGCGCGCCGAAATCGGCTACCGTGCCCAGAACGCGCTGATCGCCCACGACGAGGACGTGGTGATCCCGAACGACGCCACCGAGAAAATCCACTACGAAGGCGAACTCGTCGTGGTGATCGGCAAGCACGCCAAAAACCTCACCGAGGCCAACGCGCTCGACTGCGTGTTCGGCTACACCATCGGCAACGACGTCTCCGAACGAACCTGGCAAAAAGCCGACCGCACCTTCTTCCGCTCGAAGAACACCGACACCTTCAAACCGATGGGTCCGTGGATCGAAACCAACGTCGACCTGGACTCGCTGCACACCAATGTCCGGCTGAACGGCGAAATCCGCACCAGCTTCCCCACCAACGACATGCTGTTCTCCATCCGCAGCTTCCTCGCCGTCACCAGCCAATACTGCACCCTCCACCCCGGCGACGTGATGTGGATGGGCACCGACGGCACCTCGCCCGACCTGCAGGACGGCGATCTGGTGGAGGTGGAGATTACTGGCATCGGGACATTGCGGAACAGGTTCAGGAAAGCGAAGTAAGTCTTCTTTGTTTGAAAACAAAGAAGAAAAAAACTTCATCCATTTGAAGAATCCGACCTCTCCACCCCTCCGCGGTTGCAAGGCGAATAAAAAAGTTTTTGCTTCTTTTTTCAAAAAGAAGCCCTTTCTTGGAGACTGCCCGTGCCCGCATCTTACGAAACCCACCTCCACCAACTCGACCTCATCCTGCGCGCCTGGGGCATGAAGTTGGTCAACGCCGCGATCACCGTCGAGATCATGGCCTATGCCGACCTGCACGGCATCGACAGCCACGGCATCTCGATGATCCCCAGCTACGACCAGCGCCGCCGCGCCGGCAAAATGAACATGACCGCCGAGCCGAAGATCATCCACGACCGCCTGGTGGCCGCCCTGATCGACGGCGGCGGCGGCCTCGGGCATGTCAACTCCTACACCGCGATGAACCTGGCCATCAGCAAGGCCCGCAGCATGGGCGTCGGCATCGTGGCCGTGCACAATTCGGCGCATTTCGGCGCCTGTGGCTACTACGCCCGCATGGCCGCCAATGCCGGCTTCATCGGCATGGTCACCACCTCGGCCTCCGGCATCCAGGTCGCCCCCACCGGCGGCGCCGAGGCCAAATACGGCACCGACCCGATCGCCTTCGCCGCCCCCGGGCGCGACGGCGAACCCTTCCTGCTCGACATGGCCACCACCACCGTCGCCGCCGGCCGCATCCGCAACAAGGCCAACGAGAACCTGCCCACGCCGCCCGGCTGGCTGGTCACCAAAGACGGCGCCCCGAGCACCGACCCGCTGGAAGCCAGCCAGAAAGGCGGCTTCCTCACGCCCCTCGGCGGCACCGCGGACGGCAGCAGCCACAAGGGCTACGGCCTCGCCGCGATGGTCAACATCCTGTCCTCGGCGCTGTCCGGCGCCACCATGATCACCGACCCAGGCCACACCAAACAGCCAGGCACCATGGGCATCGGCCACTTCTTCATGGCCATCGACCCCGGCCTGTTCCGCGACGCCAGCGAGTTCCGCGCCGACGTCGCCGCCTTCTGCGACTCGCTGCGCGCCACCAGGCCGGCCGACCCCGCCCACCCGGTGATGGTCGCCGGCGACCCGGAACGCCGTAACGCCGCCCAACGCCGGCAATCCGGCATACCGGTGGGGCCGGGGTTGCTGGCACAGGTTCGCAAGGTGGCGGAGGCGGCGGGGGCGGAGTGGGTGTTAGGGAAGTAAGAGTCTTCTTTTTGTGGACAAAAAGAAGCAAAAAAACTTTTCAATCATTGGAGTGTACCCGGCCTCCGCGACTCCAATGTTGTAAGGCGAATGGTTTTTTGCTTCTTTTTTTCAAAAAAGAAGCCTTCCCTTTCTCACAGCATCGCCAAATTCTGCTTGCGCCGCGGCGGCGGAAACGCGGCGTCGATCTCCGCCAGATCCTCGGCGGTCAGCGTGAGGTCGATCGCCGCGGCGTTCTCGCGCACATGCGCGGCGGTGCTCGCTTTCGGGATGCTGATCACGCCGGGCTGCCGCAGCCCCCAGGCGATCGCCACCTGCGCCGTGCTCACCCGGTGCGACGCCGCCACGCGCGCCATCGCCGGGTTGCGCAGCAGGTGCCCGCCCTGCCCCACCGGCGAATAGGCCATCACCGGAATCTTCCGCGCCGCCTGCCACGGCAACAGGTCGAACTCGATGCCGCGATGCTCCGGGCTGTACAGCACCTGGTTCACCGCGCAACCGGGCAGCGCGTCCAACTCGGCCATGTCATCCGTATCGAAGTTGGAAACACCCCAACGCAGAATCTTCCCATCTCGGATCATGCGGTCGAATGCCGCGACGGTCTCGGCCAGCGGAATCCCGCCCCGCCAGTGCAGCAAATAAAGGTCCAGGCGATCGGTTTTTACCCGTTTCAGCGTGTTTTCCACCGCCAAAACCGCCGATTTTTCCCCCGCATTATGCGGAAAAACCTTGCTGACCAGAAACACCCGGTCGCGCTGCCCGGCGATCGCCTGCCCGACCAACTCCTCGGCAGCGCCGTCGCCATACATCTCCGCGGTGTCGATAAGTGTCTGGCCAAGCTCGATTCCCAGCCGCAGCGCCGCCACCTCCTCGCCGTCGCGCCCGGCCTCGCCCATTTTCCAGGTGCCCTGCCCCAGCGCCGGCACCAGCGTG
>DATJEA010000449.1:0-2057 GCA_035497095.1 Acetobacteraceae bacterium
GGCTTGGCGTCGTTGGTGATGTTGTCGCTGTTCGATACCCCCTTGTCGGTGGCATCGGTCATGTCGGGGGTGGATGGGGCGACCATCTGGCTGTCGATGGTGACTGCCAGCGCGGCCGACGCGAGGCTCACGTTACCGGCGGCATCGGTCGCCATGGCGGAAATCGCGTGAACGCCATCGAGCAGCGGCGAGGCGGTGATGCTCCAGCTCCGATCGGCGGCCGCGATGGTGGTGCCGATCGCGATGGCGCCGTCGAGCAGGGTGACGGTGCTGCCGGCCTCGGCCACGCCGGTGAAGCTCGGGGTGGCGAGGCTGGTGATATTGTCCGTGTTCGATGCCCCGCTATCGGACTCCGCGGTGAGGTCGGGGCGGGACGGGGCGGCCGGCGCGGTAAGATCGATGGTGACCGCGAGCGCCGGCGAGGCGGTGCTGGTGTTGCCGGCGATGTCGGTCGCCTTGGTGGTGAAGGCATGGGCGCCGGCGGCGAGCACCGTGCTGGTGATGCTCCAGGCGCCATCCAACCCCGCGATGCCGGTGCCGAGCACCGCCGCGCCGTCATACAGCGTCACCGTGGCACCGGCTTCGGCGCTGCCGATCAGTGTCGGGGTGGTGGCGTTGGTGATGTTGTCGCTGGCGGAACTGCCGCTGTCCGATCCCGGCGCCAGCGCGGCCGGCGGCGGGGCCGCCGGGGCCTGCTGGTCCAGCACATAGGCCTGGGTGACCGCGGCGCTCGACAGCCCGTTGGCGCCCTCGACCTCGGCGATCAGCGTGTTGCTGCCGGTGAGGACGACGCCGGCGAGCGAGAAGGCGGTGCCGCCGAGCTGCGTCGTCGCGGTGAGCCAGGTTGCACCGTCGTCCAATGACAAGCGCACGATGTCGCCCGCCGCCAGGCCGGCGGTCAGCGTGCCGGAGATCGTCTGCGCCGCGACGTTGGTGATGAAATCGGTAGCGCTGGCGCCGCTATCGGCCGACAAGGCGACGCTGGCGACCGCTTCGGCCGGCTGGAAGCTGACGGTGACATCGTGCCGCCCGATGCCGCCCAGGGTAATGTCGAGCATGCCGCCGGCCATGCTGGCGATGCTGCCGCCGGTGATGATCGGCACCCCGGCGCCGACCTGGCCGAGCGCGATCTGCACGTCGCCCTCGCCGATCAGCGAGAAGCCGAGATCGGTGCCGTTGCCGGTCACCGACAGCAGATCGGCGCGCATCGGCAGCGCCACGATATGGGTTACGTCGTCGGCTACCGCGCCGGTGGTGATGCTGAAGCTGCCGCCGCTGTCCGGCAGGAACAGGCTGTCATTGTCATAGGCGTACCAGCCGGCGACGCCGGCGATGACCTGGCTGCCGAGGCCGGAGAGATTGAGCGCGAAATCGCCGGCGTGCGGCGAGGTCACGGTGACATCGATGGTGTTGCCGTTGATCGTCGAGGTGACGCCGGAATGGTAGAAGCTTTGGATCCGTGCCGCGAGATCGGCCTCGGTGACGAACTCGGCGCCGCTGTTGTAGGCGCGGGCGATCCAGTCGGTGAACATCTGCGTGGTGTACGGCGACGGGTTGGGCGGGTCGGTGGGCCACGCCGCGGCGCCGTAGTCGTGCCATGGCCACAGCACGATCGGCGTATTGGCGTTGGCGACCAGCTGGTTCCATTCCTGCGCCCAGGCGGCGGCGGCGGCGGTGGGGTCGAGATGCTGGTATTCGACCAGCGTGAAGTCGAACGAGGTATCGGGCGCGAGATAGACCGCATTGGTGAGGTCGGGCGACAGGAAGCCAAAAGCGCCCGGATAGCCGGCGCCGACGCCCGAGAAGCCGCCGGTCATGTAGTCGAAATACTGGATGATCTGCTGCGCGGTTTGCAGGGTTTCGACGGCGCCGGGAACTGCGGCGCCGGTGACCGTGAACGGGGTGCCGAGATAGGCCGACATCTGCTGTTCCAGCACCAGCTTGCTCTGCTCGAACTCGAACTGCAGCTGCGCCGGGGTAAGGGTGTTGGTGTCGTCCGGATGGGTGTAGCTGTGGGTGCCGAGCTCGTTGCCCATCGCCAGCAGCTGGGCGTAATA
>DATJEA010000450.1:0-2840 GCA_035497095.1 Acetobacteraceae bacterium
CCAGCCGCCGCGATGATGGTCATAACGCTGCGCCATTGCCGGCGCCGCGGCAGGCACCGCCAGCGCGGCGGCCAGCGCCACGGCGGCAAGGCTGCGAGTAAGGCTGAAGCCGGTCATGTCAGGTCTCCTTCAACTCGACGCATCTGGCGCCTCGATTCCACCGGAATTATGGTCGCCGCCGCCACATTCCCACCATTCTCGCCAAATCCCACCGATCACACGCGGAATTGAGCAAAACCGGAGATCACCGGCGGGCGGCAGGCGGCGATATTTTCACCGCAACCACATGCGTCGACGGAATATGGTCTCGCCCTCCGCGATTACTACCGAACATGACATCAAATACACGCGGTGTTTCAATCCAGAAAGTATCCGCTCGCCGCACCACCTCCCGCTTGCACCGCCGGCCGGATTCGGCTAGCCCCGCTCTGGGCCACGCTCCCCCACCGGAGCGCTTCTCTTCTGAAAGGGAGAGCCAAACGATGGCACTCGCCTCCACGCCACAGCTGCGTCCGCAGTCTCGTCCGCACAACCCCAATTTCTCCTCAGGCCCCTGCGCCAAGCGTCCCGGCTGGACGCTGGAGGCGCTCAGCGGCGCCGCGCTCGGCCGCTCGCACCGCGCCAGGCCCGCCAAGGCGAAGCTCGCCGAAATCATCACCCGTTCCGCCGCCCTGCTCGGCATGCCGGCCGACTGGCGCCTGGCCATCGTCCCCGGCTCCGACACCGGTGCCGTCGAGCTGGCGCTGTGGTCGCTGCTCGGCCCCCGCCCGGTCGACATCCTGGCCTTCGAAAGCTTCTCCGCCGCCTGGGCCATCGACGTGGTGAAGCAGCTCAAGCTCCCCAACACCACCGTGCTCACCGCCCCCTACGGCGCCCTGCCCGACCTCACCCGCGCGAACCCGGCCCACGACCTGGTGCTGGCCTGGAACGGCACCACCTCCGGAGTCCGCCTGCCGAACGCCGATTTCATCGCCGCCGACCGCGCCGGCCTGGTGATCTGCGACGCCACCTCGGCCGCCTTCGCGATGGACCTGCCGTGGGCCAAGCTCGATGTCGCCACCTGGTCCTGGCAAAAGGCGCTGGGCGGCGAGGCCGCACACGGCATGCTCGCGCTCTCCCCCCGCGCGATAAAGCGCCTGCTGACCCACCAGCCGGCCTGGCCGCTGCCGAAAATCTTCCGCCTCACTTCCGGCAGCAAGCTGTCGGAAGGCATCTTCAACGGCGAAACCATCAACACTCCGTCGATGCTCTGCGTCGAGGACGCGCTCGACGGCCTGCGCTGGGCCGAGTCGATCGGCGGCCTGCCGGCGCTCAAGGCCCGCAGCGAAGCCAACCTCGCCGCCATCGCCCGCTTCGTCGAAGCCAGCCCCGATTTCGGCTTCCTCGCCGCCGATCCCGCCACCCGCTCCTGTACCTCGGTGTGCCTCACCATCACCGCCCCCTGGTTCACCGCCCTCGACCCCGCCGCCCAGGCCGACGCCGCCCGCGCCATCGCCGCCCTGCTAGACCGCGAAGGCGTCGCCTACGACATCGGCTCCTACCGCGACGCCCCGCCCGGCCTGCGCATCTGGGCCGGCGCCACCATTGAGCAGGCCGACATCGAGGCCCTGCTGCCCTGGCTCGGCTGGGCCGCCGCCAGCGTCCACTCCACAATCGCGCAGAAGGCGGCCTGAGCCATGGTCAAAGTCCTGATCAGCGACAAACTCTCCCCCGCCGCCGTCGAGATCTTCCGCCAGCGCGGCATCGAGGTCGACCTCAAGCCCGACCTGTCACCGGCCGACCTGCGCGCCATCATTGGCCAGTACGACGGCCTGGCGATCCGCTCCGCCACCAAGGCCACCCGCGAACTGCTCGACGCCGCGACAAACCTCAAGGTGATCGGCCGCGCCGGCATCGGCGTCGACAACATCGACGTGAAATCCGCCACCGCGCGCGGCGTGGTGGTGATGAACACCCCGCACGGCAACGCCATCACCACCGCCGAGCACGCCATCGCCATGATGTTCGCCCTCGCCCGCCAGATCCCCGAAGCCTCCGCCTCTACCAAAGCCGGCAAGTGGGAAAAGAACCGCTTCATGGGCGTCGAGATCACCGCCAAGACCCTGGGCGTGATCGGCTGCGGCAATATCGGCTCGATCGTCGCCGACCGCGCCCAGGGCCTCAAAATGCGGGTGATCGCCTACGACCCCTACCTCACCGAAACCCGCGCGCTCGCCCTCGGCGTGGAAAAACTCGAACTCGACGATCTGCTGGCCCGCGCCGACATCATCACGCTGCACACCCCGCTCACCGACGCCACCCGCGGCATCCTGTCGCGCGAAAACCTGGCCAAAACCCGCAAAGGCGTCCGCATCATCAACTGCGCCCGCGGCGGCCTGCTCGATGAAGCCGCCCTCGCCGACGCCATCACCTCGGGCCACGTCGCCGGCGCCGCGCTCGACGTGTTCGCAACCGAACCCGCCACCGCCAGCCCGCTATTCGCCCTCGAACAGGTGGTCTGCACCCCGCATCTGGGTGCGGCCACCGCCGAGGCGCAGGAAAACGTCGCACTCCAGGTCGCCGAGCAGATGAGCGACTTCCTGCTCACCGGCGCCGTCTCCAACGCGCTCAACATGCCCAGCGTCTCGGCCGAGGACGCCCCGCGCCTGGCCCCGTACATGGAACTCTGCCGCCTGCTCGGCGCCTTCGCCGGCCAGATGACCCAGGCCCGCGAAGGGGTGATCGAGCGCGTCGGCATCGAGTACGAAGGCGCTGCCGCCACCCTCAACCAGCGCCCACTCAGCGCGGTGGCGCTCGCCGGCCTGCTCGCCCCGCTGATGGCCGGCGTCAACATGGTCAAC